>JAZRBK010000373.1:0-3062 GCA_045635025.1 Candidatus Scatosoma sp. | reverse complement strand
GAACAGCTTTTCCACGTAATCCGTGCGTTCCACGTAGCAGGACGTTGCACCGATTGCGGCGAGTGTAGCCGTGTGTGCCCGCAAAACATTCCTCTGCACCTTTTGAACCGTAAGTTTATTAAGGATATCGATTCCCTCTACGGCGAATATCAAGCTGGCGAAGAGGCGGAGGGTAAGACCCCGCTCACTTCGTACACGGAAGGGGATATCGAGCCCAAAGACGTTTTTAACGGGGAGGGAAAGTAAATGTTGAAAATTGCAAAAGAAAGATTAAACGAACTTTACGCGAAAATTAGCGAAAGTATGGGTCTGTTTATTCCCGTGAAGAAAGCGGGCGAAGTAAACTTCGCCGTTTGGAGCGAGGGAAAAGAAGTTTCTCTTGAAACGTTAAAAACGGTAAAATCTCCGAAAAATATGTTCTTCCCGCAGACGGAGAATATGATGAAGTTCAAAACGGACGGCAAAAGCATTGAAGTATTGGACGTTCGCACAGATTACGTTGCGGAGGGGAAAGAGTTTGTTTGCTTCGGTGTAAAGGCTTGCGATTATAAGGCAATGGAAGTTCTTGATAAAGTATTCCTTGCAGACCCCGTAGATACGTATTACCAAGCGAGAAGAGAAGCGACGACGGTAGTTACCCTTGCTTGCTCGCGCCCCGAAGAAAGCTGTTTCTGTGGCGTGTTCGGTATCGACGCGACCGAGCCGAACGGCGACGTGTCCACGTGGCTTGACGAAAAGTACCTTTACTGGCAAGCGAATACGGAGAAGGGCGAAAAACTTACCGCTATCGTGAAAGACCTGTTTGAAAACGGCGGCGAAGAAGAAGTAAGCGCGCAAAAAGCGGCTACGAAAGAGATTCTCGCAAAATTACCGTTTGCCGCTCTTGATTTGAGCCGTTTCAAACCCGAAAATCTGAACGAACTCTTCGAATCGAAAGAATGGGAAGAACTTTCTCAGGCTTGTCTTGGGTGCGGTACTTGTACGTTCGTTTGTCCGACCTGTCAATGCTTCGATATTCGTGATTTCAAAACGCGCGACGGAGTAGTACGTTACCGTTGTTGGGATTCTTGTATGTATTCCGACTTTACACTTATGGCACACGGGAACAGCCGTACTACGCAGATGCAAAGATATCGTCAAAGATTCATGCATAAACTCGTATATTATCCTTCGCAAAACGACGGGTTGTATTCGTGTGTGGGTTGCGGTCGTTGCGTAAATAAATGCCCGCAAAAATTGAATATCGTAAAAGTAATCAAGACTTTGGGAGGTAAAAACAATGATTAACGAAACTTTAATCCCGAAAGTCGGCGTTGTTACGGACGTTCGTAAAGACACGCCCGACGTAAAAACTTTCCGCGTGGTAGGCACGGACGGTAAAAAGCTCTTTCAACATATGCCCGGACAATGCGCTATGGTTTCTATCCCCGGCGTAGGCGAGTGTATGTTCTCTATTACCTCTTCTCCTACGAACGAGGAATATATGGAGTTCTCCATTAAAAAATGCGGTTGCGTAACGGAAGTTATTCACTCGCTCGAAGTGGGGCAACACGTAACCGTGCGCGGACCTTACGGTAAAAATTTCCCCGTAGAGGAAGATTTCAAGGGCAAGGATTTGCTCTTTATCGCCGGCGGTATCGGAGTTGCACCTTTACGTAGGGTTATCAATTACGTGCGTCATTACCGTGAAAACTACGGCAAAGTCGTTATCGTATACGGCGCGAGAAGTAAAGACGACCTCGTAGACATCGAAGAGATTCAAACGGAATGGGTAAACGAACCGAATATCGAAGTCTACCTCACGATTGACCGCCCGCAAGAGGGTTGGGACGGACACGTTGGTTTCGTGCCTGCCTACGTCAAAGAACTTGGGTTAGACCCGAATATGACGGCAGTTCTTTGCGGACCTCCGATTATGATTAAGTTCACGCTTGCAGGGCTTTTGGAGCTTGGATTTGATAAATCGCGCGTATATACGACGTTAGAGCTTCGTATGAAATGCGGTGTCGGCAAGTGCGGCAGATGTAACGTAGGTGATAAGTTCGTATGCAAAGACGGTCCTGTTTTCCGTATGACGGAGCTTGACGAATTGCCTGATGAGTATTAAGGAGAACAATAGAAAACGATGGAAAAAATGGTAAACGTATTTCTTTTCGGAAAACGCTATCAAGTGCCGGAAAGTTTAACGATTATGAAAGCAATGGAATATGCGGGTTATCAACTCGTGCGCGGTTGCGGTTGCAGAAACGGGTTCTGCGGCGCTTGTGCAACGATTTACCGTATTAAAGGTCAACAAGAGCTTAAAACGTGTCTTGCTTGCCAACAACAGGTAGAAGAGGGTATGTACGTAGCTACGTTGCCTTTCTTCCCGCTCGTGAAGCAAGTCTACGATATCAACGAAATTAAACCTACGCAACAAATTATGATGCAGCTTTATCCCGAAATCTACGCTTGTATCGGTTGCAACGCTTGTACGAAGAGCTGTACGCAAGAATTGAACGTTATGCAGTACATTGCTTACGCGCAACGCGGCGAATACGAAAAAGCGGCGGAAGAAAGCTTCGACTGTGTAATGTGCGGCGTATGTTCTTCTCGTTGTCCTGCGGGGATTTCGCATCCTCAGGTTGCACTTTTGACGAGAAGATTGACGGGTAAATACCTCGCACCCAAGACGGAACATCTTATCAATCGCGTGGCGGAAATCGACGCGGGCGATTGCAAGGCTGCTTTGGAAGCGATTATGAACACCCCGCTTGAAGAACAGAAAAACCTCTATAACCATAGAGAAATCGAAAAATAAGGAGAAGCGTATGTATCACTATTCAGATGAACAACTTGAATCGATGAAAAAAGTGGAAGCGAGCCGCGCTTCCCGTATTGAAAAATTGCACGCGCGTATGACGGCGGAAGAAAAAGACGCCGTTTTGGCGCAATTCCACCCCGACTATATCACTTCTGCGTATGAAGAATTGAAAGTTGGTAAAAATAAGGGCGGTAAGGTTTTACATGAGCTTGCGGATTTGCTTCAAGGCCATTCGCGTATTAAAGATATGCAAATTGAC
>JAZRBK010000372.1:0-1662 GCA_045635025.1 Candidatus Scatosoma sp. | reverse complement strand
CACCGTCGCGGGCATAGTTGCTCATACCGTTGGTTACCACGCCGCCCTCCTCGCTCGCCGCGGGCATTACGTAGCCGCCGGGGCACATACAAAAGGTAAACGCCGAACGCTCGCCCGTGTGCGCTACAAGCTTATAATCGGCGGCGGGAAGAGCCGTGTACGCCTTACCGTACTGTGCGTAACCGATACTCTTTTGCAAATGCTCGATACGTACCCCCACCGCAAAATCCTTGCGGGAAATCGTTACGCCGCGGGCAAACAGCATTTCAAACGTGTCCCGAGCACTATGTCCTACCGCAAGCACGAGCGCGGATACGTCTACCGTTTCCTCGTTCCCGTTAGAAAGTAGCCGTGCCGATTGCAACACCCCGTCTTTTACGCAAACGTCTTGTAAACGGGTATGAAAGCGTACCTGCCCCCCGCGTTCGATAATATACTGCCGCATATTTTTGACGACGTTTTTTAAGTTATCGCTCCCGATATGCGGTTTTTGTAAAAATAAAATCTCCTCAGGAGCACCAAACTTGACGAACGTTTCCAATACTTTGCGGTTTTGCGGCGTGTGCGTTTGGGTATTGAGTTTTCCGTCCGAAAACGTACCCGCACCCCCTTCGCCGAATTGTACGTTCGTTTCCGTGTCCAAAACGCGCGTTTGGAAAAAGGCGTTTACCGCCTTTTCGCGTTCCTCAACAGGCGCGCCGCGTTCAATTAAAATGGGCGCAATCCCTCTTTCAATAAGGGTAATCGCGCAAAACAGCCCCGCAGGTCCGCTCCCAACGACGAGCACGGGCTTTTGCGGGAGTTTGCATTTGGGTAAAACTTCCACCGCTTGCACGGGAATAGCCTGTTCTTCCGCTGAAAACTCGATAGTATACACGTATTTGATATTGTTTTTATCCCGTGCATCCAAAGATTTTTTCAATATCTTGAAATGTTTTGCTCGTTTCCCAAGCTTCTTTTCGGCAATCCATAAAAGCTCGTTTTCGCTTTTCCCAAGCGGTAATTTTACGTCGGAAAGGGTTATTAAACGCATACCTGCCCCCCACCTTTCGACGTTTTTTCGTTAATAGCCGCCGCAACGGCGCAAGCGGACGAATACGCCCATTGCAAATTAAATCCGCCGCATTGTCCGTCGATATCGAGAATTTCCCCCGCAAAATACAGCCCCTTAGCATTTTTGCTTTGCAAGTCGTCATCCACCTCGTCTACGCAAATCCCGCCTTTCGTTACCTGCGCGTAATCAAACCCAAGCGTTCCCGTAATTTTAAGCGTAAAGCTTTTCACTTCCCGTGCGGCGCGACGAATATCCCCGTCCACCCGTTTCATAACCGCGCGCGCAAGCTGATTGTTAACGATTCCGCAAAGCAGTTCGCCGCTAGGCAGGCTCGGGAAGTTTTGCCGCTTTTCTTGCAACGCGGTAAAAATGCGTTCCTCGCTAAACTCGGGCAGAAAATCAACGGTAAGATAAGCGCCCTCGATTTTATCCGCCACGAACGCGGACAAACGGAAAATCGCGTCGCCCGAAACGCCGTAATCGGTAAAGAGCAAATCCCCGACGAGCGTCTTTTCGCCCCCTAAATAACGCACCGTAACCCGCGCATCGTTTACTTTTATACCTTTGAGGGTTTTAATGGGCGAGAGTTCGGTTTTAAGTTGCACGAG
>JAZRBK010000371.1:0-4728 GCA_045635025.1 Candidatus Scatosoma sp. | reverse complement strand
CTGTTAAAATATAAAAATTCATCACCGAAATTTGACGTTTTTCGTCATCCAAGCTAGCCCGCACCCGCTTTATGCACAGCAAAGCATTTGACAATTTTGCCTGCACGCTAGTATAATGTATTAGTATTTTGCGTCTATAGTGTAATGGATAGCACATGAGTCTTCGGAACTCAGCGTGAGGGTTCGAATCCTTCTAGGCGCACCAAAAAAAGAGTCTAAGTTGCTTGTCAACTTGGGCTCTTTTTTGCGTATGCTTAGTGGTGAGAACCCCTTGCCGTAAGATAAGCTTGGTGGTCGTTTAGCTTTTTCGGCAAGAGAGCGCGAACCAACGCGTCAGCGTTAGTTCAAGGGCGATTAGATTCGCCCGCTATCCTTCTAGGCGCGCCAAAAAAAGACGAGCCCCTTGCCGCTCTTCCCATAGGGATTTAATTTGAATAATTTATAAAACTCGACTTTTTACAAGTCGAGTTTTCTTTTGGTAGCAAAAACTACTTGAATTAAATTGTTAATTTTTGATATAATAAACTCATTGTTAATTAAGAATTTGGAATTCGACGCTTAACAAACAATGATAGGAGTTAGGTCTATGAAAATTTTAAAAACACTTCCAGGAATAGGAATTTCTTTAGTAATTGCCATTTTGGCTCTTTGGATTGAGAGCTTGTTTCCAATACATATTATCGGTGCTTCCGTTATCGCTATGTTTATCGGTATGGCGCTTAATTGTTTTTTAAGGAAAACCGATGTTTTTAATCTAGGGGCAACGTTTACTTCTAAAAAAATTTTGAAATTTGCTATTATCTTACTTGGACTTTCGTTGAATATCAACACGATTTTCGAGGTAGGGAAAATGTCCTTGCTTGTGATGGTCTTCACGTTGCTCACTTGTTTTGGTGGCGGATATTTGATTGGGAAAGCCTTAAAACTTAACTGGAAACTGTCAAACCTTATTTCCGCAGGCACAGGTATTTGCGGTGGCTCGGCGATAGCAGCTATTGCCCCAACGATTGATGCGGATAATAACGACGTTGCGTATGCTATGTCGGCAACATTTTTGTTTGATATGGCAATGATTTTATTATTCCCGATTATAGGCAGGGCGCTTGGTATGACAGACATGGCTTTTGGACTTTGGGCAGGAACAGCGGTAAACGATACTTCGTCTGTGGTAGCAACAGGATATGCTTTTTCCGAATCGGCTGGTGATTTTGCCACAATGGTAAAGCTTACGAGAACTCTTTCCATTATTCCCACCGTGTTAGTTTTTGCTTTTATCAATCTTAACCTTAAACGCAAGGAAGCGAAGCTTAATGGTTTGAATGAGAGCGAGTTGAAGGCAAAATTCAGTATTAAAAAAATATTTCCTTATTTTATAGTTGTTTTTGTCGTGATGTCTATTGTGGCAAGTATATTTTCTATTCCTTCGGGAGTACTTGTACAAACCAAAGCGGCAAGCAAATTTTTAATGGTAGCAGCGCTTGCTGCGATTGGGTTGAATACTTCTTTTTCGAACATGAAAAAGTCGGGGATTCGTCCTATGATACACGGTTTTATTATTTCTGCTCTTGTGGTAATCGTTGCATTAGTTGTTGAAATTGCAATGGGTATCGTTGTTTTTTAATTCATAGTAAGTTTATCAAGTATAAAAGTAAATTTCACTTTATCGAGTTGTTAATCCTTGTGGGCAAATTAAAAAGTATAGCACACTATACTTTCGAATGAAAGTCGTGTGTTTTGCAAAGCAAAAATGAAAAGAGTAGCGAATCTTTGCTACTCTTTTATGATGTCTTAAAAATCCCTATGGGAAACGCCCTTTTGCCGTTCTTTTTATGTTTGTTTTTGCTCGTTTTTTATTTCATCTCGTACACGGTAGCCCCGTTTATGCGGTTTTCTTATACACGAGCTTTGGAGATACGCCGTCGGTTAAGCACTCTTTCGTAACGACGACTTCCTCCACGTCCGCTTCGGAGGGGATTTTATACATAACTTCCGTCATTATCCCTTCGATAATCGTTCTCAGTCCGCGCGCACCCGTCTTTAAGCGGATTGCCGTTTGCGCTATCTCACGCACCGCGTCCTCTTCTACCGTCAACTTCACGCCGTCAAAGCCCACGAGTTTTTGATACTGCTTGATAATCGCGTTCTTCGGCTCGGTCAAAATCTTCACGAGCGCGTCCTCGCCGAGCGGGTCGAGATTGACTACGATTGGCAATCTGCCCACGAATTCGGGAATTAAACCGAACTTCGTCAAGTCTTGCGGTTTTACGTCGTCGAGTTCGGAATAGTCCACCTCGTTCGCGCCGAGCCGTACCTTCCCGCCGAACCCGAGCGTCGTATCGTCCTTACGCGAGGACACGATTTTATCAAGCCCCACGAACGCGCCGCCGCAAATGAACAAAATATTGGTGGTATCGATACGCAAACATTCCTGATTGGGGTGTTTTCTGCCGCCTTGGGGAGGAACGCTCGCCGTCGTGCTTTCGATAATCTTCAAAAGTGCCTGTTGCACGCCCTCACCCGATACGTCGCGGGTAATCGAAACGTTTTCGCCCTTCCGCGCGATTTTGTCGATTTCGTCGATATAGATAATCCCGCGTTGCGCGCGTTCGATGTCGTAATCGGCGTTTTGAATGAGTTTCAAGAGGATATTCTCCACGTCCTCGCCCACGTAACCCGCCTCGGTAAGCGTCGTTGCGTCGGAAGTTGCAAACGGTACGTTGAGGATTTTCGCAAGCGTTCTTGCGAGCAAGGTTTTGCCGCTACCCGTAGGGCCGAGCAAGAGTACGTTGCTCTTTTCAATTTCTACGCCGTCGTCGTCTTTTTTCTTTTTACCAAGCGTAGCGTTAATGCGTTTATAATGGTTATAAACGGCTACGGAGAGCACCCGTTTCGCCTTATCTTGACCGACGATATATTCGTCGAGTTCCGCCTTAATTTCCGCAGGTTTTTTCAAGGGCACTTGTTCTTGCGGTTTTTGCATATCGTCCGCTTCGTCCACCATAGACTTGCAGATTTCCACACACTCGTCGCAAATGCAAACGCCGTCCGGCCCGTTGATTAAACGGCGGGTTTCTTCTTTGGGTTTCCCGCAAAAGGAACATTGTTGATTTTTATTTGACATAAAGCCGCTCCCTTATTATTTACTTTGTATTGTATGCAATTCGTCTTTCCCTTGTGCTTTTTGATGCGTAGTTTGCGTTTTCAAAAAAGACCGCGCAAAACCGTTTCCGTTTTGCGCGTTTTTCTTTCGCCTGACAGGGATTAAACCCAACGAGGTTTTTGAGAGGAAAAATCGTTTTTATCTTCTCACGAACACTCTGTCGATGAGCCCGTACGCCCGCGCTTCGTCCGCCGACATATAGTTGTCTCTGTCCGTATCGCGCTCAATCGTCGCCAAATCTTTGCCCGTGTTTTCCGCAAGGATACGGTTCAGTTTCGCCTTGGTGCGGAGAATGTGTTCCGCCTGAATCTTAATATCGCTTGCTTGCCCTTGCGCGCCGCCGAGCGGTTGATGAATCATAATTTCGGAGTTCGGCAAAGCGAACCGCTTACCGCGAGCTCCGCTGGAAAGCAGGAACGCGCCCATACTCGCCGCCAAACCGATACAAATCGTCGAAACCTCGCATTTGATATAGTTCATCGTGTCGTAAATCGCCATACCCGCCGAAACGCTACCGCCGGGGGAGTTGATATACAAGCTAATATCTTTGGTCGGGTCTTTCCCTTCGAGATAGATAAGCTGTGCCACCACGGTATTGGCTACGGCGTCGTTAATTTCACCGCTCAAAAAGATGATTCTGTCGTCCAAAAGGCGGGAATATAAATCGTACGTGCGCTCGCCCGAGGAGGTGCGCTCCACAACGTAGGGAATTAAAACGTTCTTTTCCATAATCTTAGTCCTTGCTCTTTTTCTTTTACTTGGCTTCGGTTTCGTTTTTCGCGCGTTCGCGCGGGGTCGGCGTTAGCCGCTTATTCTCAGCCGTTTATACTTAGCCGTCTTGGGCTTAACCGCTCGTACCGGCAACGAAAACTGTGCGCGATTAGTCCTTGTACATCTCGTTGTTTTCTTTGAGCATTTTGAAAAGCTTCGTGATAACGATGTCGCTGCGGATATAATCGAATTGTCTGGGGTCCATACCCTTCTTGTATTCTTCCGTTTCCTTGCCCACCGACTTCGCTTGTTCCGCTACCTTTTCGTCTACCTCCGCGTCCGTAGCTTCGATATTCTCCTCTTTGATGATTTGAGAAATAATCAGTTGGCTCGTTACGTTCTTCTTCGCTTGCTCTTCATAGTTCTTTCTGAAATCCGCTACGCTAACTTTCAAGAAATCGAGATAGTCTTGAAGTTTCAAGCCCTGGTACATAAGTTGATATTCGAACTTTTGTACGAGCGAATCAATTTCTTTTTCAATCATCGCTTGCGGGATTTCTACTTCCGTGTTTTGCGCGATTGCTTCCAAAATGCTGTTCTCCGTAGCGTCGTTCGCGCGACGGTCCGCTTGCGCTTGCAATCTCTCTTTCGTCTTCGCCTTATACGCCTCTACCGATTCGCTGCCCGTAGCGTCTTTGATGAATTCGTCGGTAAGTTCGGGAAGTTCTTTGCCTTGGAGGGAGTTGAGCTTCACGCTGAATACCGCCGCCTTGCCTTTCAAGTTTTCCGCTTGATAGTTTTCAGGGAAAGTTACGTTGACGTCTTTCGTTTCGCCTACGTTCATACCGACAACTTGG
>JAZRBK010000370.1:0-1305 GCA_045635025.1 Candidatus Scatosoma sp. | reverse complement strand
TGCTCGACGTGGACAAGCGTAAGAAGATTAAAGGGCTCTCCCCCAACCGTGCGGATATTATGCCCGCGGCAATGGCCATCGTACAGTCCTTCCTCTCGTTTACGGGGATTCAGTCGTTCGCTATCGGCGGTTGCGGTTTGCGCGAGGGACTTATGCTCAACCAAGCGTATCCCATTACGCAGGAAAAACCTATTTCCGACGTGCTCGGTTACAGCTTGGAAACGCTCGTGAGATATCACGGCTGCGACCCGAAACACGTAGAACACGTTATGCAGCTTTCCGTGCAGCTTTTCAAACAGCTTCGCGTTTTGCATAAGTTCTCCCGTCAATATTTGAAAGTACTTAAAATCGCGGCGAGCTTACACGACTGCGGCCGAACGGTCAAATATTACAACCACGCTCGGCATAGCTGGTATATGATTTTGAACGCGCCTATTTACGGGGCTACGCATAGAGAAATCGTGCTCGCGGCGTTCGTGGCGGGTTGCCATAACCGCGAAGAAGTACCCCTCGTAGAATGGCAAAAATATAAGGATATCGTAACGGAAGAGGACCTCGATGCGGTAAAGAAACTCGGCGTGCTCCTCCGTATCGCGGAAAGCTTGGACAGAACCGAGTGCGGTATGGTTACCGGAATCAACTGCGACGTTTTGGGCGACTCCGTGATTATGAAAACCATCGTGGCGGGCGACGCCGCGCTTGAAATCCGCGACGCGGAAGCGGCAAACCCCGAGTTCAAACGCGCGTTCAAGAAAAACTTGGAGATTTTATAAGCTTATCGATAAGCCGCTCTCTTCCCAATCGTTTCGGAACAGGCGGCTTGCTTATTTTTATTGAGAAAATGGAATGGATTTTAGCTAGCGCTTCTCCGAGGCGCAGACAACTGCTCAAAGAAATCGTCGAAACGTTCGACGTGCTCCCGGCAAACGGGGAAGAAAACGCCGATTGTAACGACGTGGAAACGCTCGTAAAGGCGCTCGCTACGCAAAAAGCGCGGGAGATTGCCGCGCGGAAACAAGCGGAGAAAAAGGCGGTGCTCGGCGCGGATACCGTCGTTGCGCTGAACGGGCAAGTGCTCGGCAAACCCAAAGACGAAGCGGACGCGAGGGCGATGTTACAATCGCTTTCGGGCAGAGAACACGAGGTCTATACGGGCGTTTGCATTTCCTATCCGAAATCAGACGTCGAACGCGCGGAACTCGTGGCGGCGGCGTGTACGAAAGTACTTTTCGAAAGCTTGACGGACGAACAAATCGATAGCTATATCGCGACGGGTTCGCCGATGGATAAGGCGGGGGCGTACGG
>JAZRBK010000369.1:0-11693 GCA_045635025.1 Candidatus Scatosoma sp. | reverse complement strand
CTTATCAAGGAAGCGGGGAAATTATTCTTTCCGGGCCTCCGCGATGATTTTATCCACTAAGGCGAAGGGTACTTCTTCGTAACCTAAAAACTCGGAAACGAACTTACCGCTGCCGCGCGTCAAGGAGCGGAGCTCCATTGTGTATTCTTTGATTTCCGCAAGCGGCACTTCTGCCGTTACGATAGAGGAATTGCCCTCGGTGTCCGTACCCATAATCCGACCGCGGCGTTTGTTGATATCGCCCATAACGTCGCCTAAATAGTCGGAAGGAATCGCGATTTTCAAACGTTGAATGGGTTCAAGGAGCACGGGTTTCGCATTCTTCAAGCCTTCTTTGAACGCTATCGCCGCCGCCATCTTAAACGAAAGCTCGTTCGAGTCCACGTCGTGATAACTTCCGTCGTAAAGCACCGCTTTCACGCCGACAACGGGATAGCCTGCCAAAGGACCTTCGCTCATACATTCGCGCAAACCTTTTTCAACTGCGGGGAAGTAGTTCTTGGGAACTGCGCCGCCAACGACTTCTTCATCAAAGAGGAAGTCTTCCTCGCAAGGGGAGAAACGGATTTTACAATGCCCGTATTGACCGTGTCCGCCCGATTGTTTCTTGTGCTTGCCTTCCGCTTCCGCGCTGCCGCGAATCGTTTCACGGTACGCCACTTTCGGCTCGGAGAGCTGCATATCCACGCCGTAACGCGCTTTTACCTTTTTCACGAGCATTTCAAGCTGAATATCGCCCTGTCCGCCGAGCAGCATTTCACCCGTTTCCGCGTTCTTTTCAATCGAGAACGTATAATCTTCTTCTTTGAGTTTTGCAAGCCCTGCGAACACTTTATCCTCTTCGCCTTTCTTTGCCGCGCGCACCGCCATAAAGAGGGTGGGTTTCGGGAAATAGATAGGGGAGAAACGGATTTTTGCGTTCGCGTCGCAAAGAGTGTCGCCCGTGTTGGTGTTAGAAAGCTTATTCACAGCACCGATATCGCCCGCGCAGAGCTCGTCAACGGGTTCCATCTTCTTGCCGCGGAGCAGGTAAACTTGCCCGATACGTTCTTCACATTCGGTATTGGCGTTCCACACCGTCGAGCCGCCCTTTAATACGCCGCGGAAGCTCTTCAAATAGCTGAGTTTTCCCGAGAACGGGTCGATAACCGTCTTAAACACCTGTGCCGCAAACGGAGCGTCCTCGTCCGTGCGAACGCTAACTACTTTGTCGGCGGATAAATCGTCGGCGAGCGTGTTCAAGCGTTCGCGCGCTTGGGGCATATAGGTTACGATTTCGTTCATAAGGTTGATAACGCCGCGGTTTTGGAGCGCCGAACCCGCCATTACGGGAATGGTATTTACCGCCGCGATACCGAGGCGAATACCTCGAATCGTTTCTTCGCGGGTAAGTTCGCCCGTTTCGAAGTATTTATCGAGCAGGAACTCGTCGTTTTCCGCCGCCGTTTCCATAAGGCTCGCTTTCATTTCTTCTACCTGAGCTTGCAGATTTTCGGGGATAGCAATTTCTTGCGGTCCGCCCTCCTTGAATAAATAGGCACGTTCTTGTAAAGCGTTGATACAACCTTGCATTTTTCCGTTTTCCATAATCGGGATTTGGATGGGCGCGATTTTACCTGCGTATTTAGCGTGCAGAGCTTGCACCGTTCCCAAGTAATCGGCGTTGTCCTTATCCATACCGTTGATAAAGATAATCAAAGGTTTGCCAAGCTTCAAGCAATAATCCACGATAGCCTCTGCACCGATAGGTAAAACGCCGTTTGCGCCGATAACCAAACACGCACCGCCCGCGGCACGTAAGCCCTCGTTGCGTTCACCCTCGAAGTCGTAATATCCGGGCAAATCGAGAATATTGATTTTAACGTCCTTCCACATAACGTTGGAACAAGACGTATATACGGACATTTTCTTCGCTTTTTCCAAATCGTCGAAATCGGAAACGGTCGTTCCGTCTGTAACTTTGCCCATACGGTCGATAGCGCCGCCGTTAAAAAGCATTGCTTCACAAAGGGTGGTTTTCCCCTCGCCGCTGTGGCCCACGATAGCAATGTTGCGAATGTTGTCTCCTTGTACTTTCATAAAAGTTTCCCCCTTGGACTAAAAATATTTCAAAACCGTTTCTAAGGCGTAGCACGCTTTTTTCGGGTAGCCCCGATATGGGAGCGCCTTTTCCCAAGCGGTAACGCTTTTTGAAAATTGGTTTGTACTATTATAATATAAAGCGGCGCAAATTTCAAGGGGTTTTTGAAAAAAAGTTTCAAAAAAAGGAAAAAAATTACAAAACGGGTTCTGTTAGGAGATAGAAACAAGAAAAAATCGTTTTTCCGTATTTTATGGAAAATCAATAAAGCGCACTAAAAAATTGACATTTCCTTTTTTTGCGTGTATAATAAAGGTATGGAACGGATTTATCTCGACAACGCGGCGACGACGCCGCTACATAAAGAAGTTTTGGAAAAAATGCTCCCGTATTTGACGGACGTATTCGGCAACGCCGATTCTCCGCATAAAACGGGGCGTAATGCAATGGCGGCGGTGGATAACGCGCGGGATACCCTCGCGGCGCTTTTGAATGCGAAAAAGAACGAAATCTATTTCACGTCGGGCGGCACGGAAAGCGATAATTGGGCTATCCTCGGCGGAGCGCGGGCTATGAAAAAGGCGGGCAGAACGCAAGTTATCGTGTCCGCTATCGAACACCACGCGGTTCTTTCCGCTGCGGAACGGTTGCAAGAGGACGGTTTTAAGGTGGACTATTTGCCCGTGGACGAGGGGGGCAGGGTTGCGTTGAACACGCTCGGAAGCTTACTTAGCGACAATACCGCGCTCGTTTGCGTAATGGCGGCGAACAATGAAACGGGGGTAAAGCAACCGATTGAAGAAATCGCAAAGCTTGCCCACGGAGTCGGCGCGCTCTTTTTCGTGGACGCGGTGCAAGCCGCGCCGTATATGCCTATCGACGTAAAGGCTTGGGAAGCGGATTTGCTGTCTATTTCCGCACATAAGTTTTACGGGCCGAAAGGTTGCGGCGCGCTCTATATTAAAAACGGCGTGCGGGTGGAAAAGCTCGTCGGCGGCGGGGAGCAGGAACACGGTTTGCGCGGCGGAACGCTCAACGTGCCCGCTATCGTGGGTTTAGCGGCGGCGTATGAAAAAACGCGTGCGGAGCTTGCGGACTCGCAAGAGAAATTAGAAAAGCTTTCCGCGTTGTTTTTAGAGAAAATCGCTTGTCTTGACGGCGCGGAGAGAAACGGCGATAAAGCATACGCGTTGCCCTCGATTTTGAACTTGCGCTTTGCGGGTGTGGAAAATACCGCGTTTTTATATAATATGGACTTGCAAGGGGTATCGCTTGCGGCGGGGTCGGCTTGCGCGAGCGCGTCGATAAAGCCCAGCCACGTGCTTACGGCAATGGGGCTTGACGAAAAAAGAGCAAAGGAAAGCGTGCGGTTTAGTCTTGGAAAATACAACACGGAAGAGGAGATTGTGCGCGCGGCGTTCCTGACGGTGGAAATCGTCAAACGGCTAAGGAAATAATTTCCCGAGATTTCCGTAAAAAAATATCAAAAATCCAATCGGAACACTTTACGGATTGAAAAAAAAGTGTTATAATAAATACAGAAAGAAAAAAAGCGGAGGTATATGAAAATGGCACACGTGATTACGGATGAATGCTTGGCTTGCGGCGCTTGCGCGGATACCTGCCCTGTCGGAGCGATTTCTCTCGGCGACAACGGTATTTACGTGATTAACGACGAATGCGTTGATTGCGGAGCTTGCGAAGACGCTTGCCCTGTTGGCGCTATCAAAGCGGAATAATCTAAGCAAAAAAAGGAAAGCGACGGCGTTTTTCGCCGTCGCTTTTTCTTAGCCTTGTTAGGCTGACCCCGCCGCCTTTCGTGCTAAACGAAACCAAGGTTTGCGTTAATGGGAACGCCTTTCGCGTTAGCGGAGAGTTACCGCTTGGTGCAAGAAAGCGTAGCCTTGTCAGGCTTAGGGGGTTGCGATAATTCTCGGCGATTAGAGGGGTTCGCCGTTATCGGGAATGGGCAACTCGGCGAGGAGCTCGCGTGCGGCAATTTGCACGGACACAAGCTTCTTTATCAAACCGAGTGCGATTTTTTCAAGCAACCCCAAAAGGAGTGCTTCGAGTCTTAACGCCCGCCAAAACTTAACTAAAAATGCTTTCATAAAAATCTCCTTTCCCGAAGTTTTTTCGTGCCGTGAAAGCAAGGCGTGCGCCGTCCGTAAGGCGAAACGTGTCGGGATAACCGTTCGCGCCGTCCGTTGCAGGGTTAGTATAACACCTTTTTTTGCTTTGTCAAGGGGGTACTGCCACTTTTTTTGCGTTTTTTATCAAGAAACTTGACTTTTTTTTTATTTTGCGATACAATAAATAGGTAAAAGGAAAATTGTCCGCGTTAGCGCGAAAATCTATACGCAAAGACTATCCGAAAAATCTATGCGTAAGGTCTATGCGCGAGCGCGCACACCCGCGAGCGCGGGTATACGGAACGCGGATAAAGCGCGGATAAACGGAAGTTTACGCAAAGAAGATAAGAAGAAAAGAAGAGATGATTATTTTAGGGATAGACCCAGGGCTTGCAACGCTTGGGTACGGGGTAATTGAAAAGGACAATAAAGGCGTATCCAAAGCGGTGGATTGCGGTGTGATTACCACGCCTAAGCAAGAGAGTTTACCCGTGCGCCTTGCTATGCTCGAAGAGGGGTTGAATAAAATCTTGGATAAATATGCTCCCGACGAAGTGGCGATGGAAGAACTGTTCTTTTCCAAGAATATCACGACGGGTATCGCGGTAGCCCATGCGCGCGGCGTTGCGCTGTTGACCTGCGTAAAGCGTTGCGGAAAACTTTACGAATATACCCCTATGCAAATCAAGCAAGCGCTGACGGGTTACGGAAAAGCGGACAAAAAACAAATGCAGCTTGTCGTTACGCAGATGTTGAAGCTCAAAAGCGTACCCAAGCCCGACGACGCGGCGGACGCGCTCGCCATAGCCCTTTGCCACGCGTTTACCAACCGTTTTGGGGAACTGTTCGCGGTGGGGAATATGACGAGAACGAAAGGCAAAAACACGGCGGGGGACGCGGCGGCGCAACTCATTGCCGAGGCGGAACGCCGCAGAGCGGCGCGGATAGCGGCGGCAAAAGCGGCGCAAAAGAAGAAAGACGAGGATAATAAGATATGATAGCGTATTTGAAAGGCAGAGTATTGACGTTAACGGCGGAAACGGCGATAATCGAGGTGAACGGCGTCGGCTACGAGGCGTATTGTTCGGGCGGGGCGTTCCGCAAAATCGTCGTGGGGGAAGTCGTAGAACTGTATACCTATTTGCAGGTAAAAGAGGACGGAATCACGTTATTTGCGTTCGGTATGCCACAGGAAAAGGAACTGTTCTTAAAGCTGATTTCGGTGTCGGGCGTAGGGCCGAAAATGGCGATTACGATATTGACGGGCTTGACGGCGGACGAGTTTATGCAGGCGGTAGCTACCGCGGACGTCAAACGACTGAGCACCGTAAAAGGCTTGGGGAAAAAGACGGCGGAAAAAATCGTTTTGGAACTCCACGGCAAGATTTCGGCGGCGGAAGTTATGAACGCGGGCGAGGACAGGCTCTCTATGGCAATCAAACACGCGGGCGCGCCGAGCGGCGCTCGGCTTTCCCTGCAAGACGAGGAAGCGGTTTCCGCGCTTATGGGGCTCGGGTATTCGAGAACGGAAAGCGTGCAAGCGGTAAAACGCGCGAAAGAAGCGGGCGCAACGGCGGTAGAAGATATTATCCGCAAGGCATTGCAAAACGGGATATAACCTCTCTGTAAAACGAGATAGAAAAGGTATATAAACGGCAAATAAAAGGCAAAAGCTTATCAATAAGGAGCGGTTATGTTTGACGAAGAATACGGCGACGAAAGTTTAATCGTCGCCTCGAAAACGGAATACGACGCGGAAGAAAACGTTCTGCGCCCTAAGACGATGTCCGATTACGTCGGACAACAAAAAGTCAAGGAAAATCTCGGCGTATATATCTCGGCGGCAAAGGCGCGCGGCGAGGCGCTCGACCACGTGCTTTTATACGGCCCCCCAGGACTTGGGAAGACCACCCTTTCGCATATTATCGCCAATGAAATGGGTTCGGCGCTCAAAATGACGAGCGGTCCTGCGATTGAACGTTCGGGGGATTTGGCGGCGATTTTGACGAACTTGAACGACGGGGACGTGCTTTTTATCGACGAAATCCACCGTTTACACCGCTCGGTGGAGGAAATGCTCTATTCTGCGATGGAGGATTACGCGCTGGATATTATCGTGGGCAAAGGTCCGTCCGCGCGGAATATCCGCTTCGCGCTCAACCGCTTTACCCTCGTCGGAGCGACGACCAAGGTGGGTATGCTTGCACCCCCTTTGCGGGATAGGTTCGGCATTATCAACCGCCTTGAAATGTATACTCCCGAGGAATTGAAACTTATCGTTACCCGTTCGGCGAAAGCGCTTGAAATCGCTATCGAAGACAACGCTGCTGCGGAAATCGCCCGCCGTAGCCGCGGTACGCCGCGAATTGCTAACCGTCTTTTGAAACGGGTACGCGATTTTTCGCTCGTGAAAGGCAATGCGCAAATCACCAAAGAGGACGCCCGTTTCGCGCTCGCGAGACTGGAAATAGACGAGCTCGGTTTGGACGAAACGGACAGAAATCTGCTCCGCTCGCTCATTGAAAAGTTCAACGGCGGACCTACGGGTTTGGAAACGCTCGCCGCGACGATTAACGAAGACGCGAATACGATTGAGGATGTTTACGAGCCGTATTTATTGCAACTCGGCTTTATCGCGCGCACGCCGCGCGGGCGCATTTGCCTCAAAGACGGTTACGCGCATATGGGGTTAGAACCGAGTATGAAAGCGCGCAAACAAATCTCGATTTTCGAATCGGACGAATAAAGAGTGAAACAGAAACGAATAAAAACGAATAGGGCAGGTACGCGTTGAACGTTATGGAAGAAAAAGAGAAGCAAACGAAAGTACAATATAAGAAAAGCGATTTTTATTACGAATTACCCGAGGAACGGATAGCGCAAACGCCCGCTGAGCCTCGTGATTCCTCGCGCCTGCTCGTGTACGACAGAACAACCAAACGAATTGAAAATAAAATCTTTACGCAGATTACCGACTACTTAAAAGAGGGAGATTTGCTCGTCGTCAATAACACGAAAGTCATTCCCGCGCGTATGTATGCGAAAACGGCGCACGGCGGAGCGGTGGAAATCCTCCTATTAAAGCGTTACGATTTGCAGACGTGGGAAGTGTTAATGCGCCCTGGGAAAAAGGGTAAAATCGGCGCGAAAATGACGGTGAGCGACGAGCTTTCCTTTACCGTGAAAGAGATTACTCCCACAGGCGAGCGTATCGTCGAGTTTGACTTTGAAGGTAGCTTTGAGGACGTGCTCTCCCGCGTGGGAACAATGCCGCTCCCTCCGTACATTAAAGAAAAACTTGAAAACCAAGCCCGCTATAATACGGTGTACAGTAAAATCGACGGTAGCGCCGCCGCGCCGACGGCGGGGCTGCATTTTACGCCTAAGCTTTTACAAAAGCTCAAAGATAAAGGCGTAGAGATTGCGGAAGTGCTCCTCCACGTGGGGTTGGGTACGTTTAGACCTGTAAGTGAGGAGATTATCACCGACCATAAAATGCACTCCGAGTTTTATCAAATCGGGGAAGAGGCGGCGGAAAAAATCAACGCGGCGAAACGGGAAGGACGGCGGGTTATCGCGGTAGGTACGACTTCGGTAAGAACACTCGAAAGCGTAGCGGACGAGCACGGTTTCGTCCGTGCTTGTAGCGGAAATACCGAGATTTTTCTCTATCCGCCCTATCAAATGAAATGCGTGGATTCGTTAATCACGAACTTCCACTTGCCCGAAAGTACGTTGATTATGCTCGTAGCGTGTTTGACGGGACGGGAAGAGATTTTATCCGTATACAACTATGCCGTGGAAGAAAAGTACCGTTTCTTCTCCTTTGGCGACGCGTGCCTGATTTTATAAACGGCGCATCTCTGCGTTGCCGCTTGCGCACTTACTCACGGTAAGCTTGCTCGCGGCGCCTTGACCTGCTTGTTTCTAAAAACAGGCAAACGGATAGCACGCGCATCTCTGCGTTGCCGCTTGCGCACTTACTCACGGTAAGCTTGCTCTCTATGCCGCTCGGCAAACCGAGTTGCGAACAAAGAAAAGATAAAAAATAAACGCAAAAGGGGATAAAATATGAGCGTTTGTCCAAAACACAATCAATCGGCGGAAGATTATTTGGAGAGTATCCTCAATCTTTCGCAAAACCAAACCGCCGTACACCGCATCGACGTAGCCAAACGTATGGGCGTTTCGGGTGCGGCGGTGAATAAAGCGGTGAAATTGCTCGTGGAAAAGGGGTACGTGTACGAGGACGGCAAACACCTGTTCTTGACGGGAACGGGCAAATCCTACGCCGAAGCCGTCTATGAACGCCATTGTATTTTACGCGATTTCCTTGTTCAAATCGGGGTCGGTGGCGCGAATGCCGAAGAGGACGCTTGCCGTATGGAACACGTCCTTAGTGAAGAAACCTATTTAGCAATGAAAAACTTCTTTCAGAAAAAGTGAACTTGCATTTTCACGAAAGTATTTTTCACGAAAGTATTTCAAAAAAATTGGAAAATATTTCTTAACCGCGGTTCATTTTTGCTTGACAAGGGCATAAAATAATGATATAATACATAAAGAAATACGGTGCAAGCCGTATTTTTCAACGGCTTAAAACTTAACCGAGGTTAAGAAAGGAGATAGGATATGAAACTGTTATCCCAACTGGGCGTGGGAGAAAAGGGCACGGTAAAATCGGTGCAAGGCGAGGGCGCGGTGCGCCGTCGGTTGTTTGATATGGGCATAACGCCGGGAGCGGAGATATATTTAAGGAAAAAAGCGCCGCTTGGCGACCCGATAGAGATAGCGCTCCGCGGATACGAGCTTACGCTTAGGAAAGCGGAAGCGGCGCACGTAGAAATCTTATAAAAGGCTTATTTGGCAAAGTGCATAGAGAAAGGCAGAGGAGTATAGAGGAGAAAAAAGTATGTTAAGATTTGCGCTTGCGGGCAATCCGAATGCGGGCAAGACGACGCTATTCAATGCGTTGACGGGCAGTACGGCGCACGTAGGGAATTGGCCGGGAGTAACGGTAGATAAACGGGAAGGGACGTATAAAAAGGGAGACACGCCGATAGACCTTATCGACCTGCCGGGGATATATTCGTTATCCCCGTACACGCCCGAAGAGGTGATTGCGCGTAATTTCCTGCTCGACGAATACCCCGATTGTATCATCAATATTGTAGACGCGACCAATTTAGAGAGAAACTTGTATTTAACCACGCAACTTATGGAGCTTGACGTGCCCATCGTGGTAGCCTTAAATATGACGGACGTTCTCGACAAACGGGGAGATAAAATCGACGTGCGCTCGTTAGAGCGGCGTATGAGAATCCCCGTCGTGGAGATATCCGCGCTCAAAGGCACGAATATCGACCTTTTAATGGAAAAGGCGCTTTTAGCGGTACAAAACAAACGCGCGGCGACGAGTGTTCTCGTTGAATCGAAGCTCGGTTCGGCGATACAGAACGCGGAGATTGCGTTAAAGCTCAAAGGGGTAGAAGCGCCGCTGTTTCACGCGGTAAAGCTTGTGGAGAAAGACGAAATCGAGGTGAAGAACCACCCTGCGGAAGCGAACGCGGCAGAAGCGTTTTTCCGCGCGAACGTCAAAGGAGATTTCGGTGCGGAACTCGATGCGGAAGCGGCGATAGCCGACGCACGCTATAAATACATAACGGCGCATTTTTCCTCCACGCTTACACGGGCGAGAAAGCCCTCTTACGACGAACTGTCCAAATCGGATAAAGCGGATAAAATCCTTACGCATAAATGGTTGGGAATACCCGTCTTTTTGGTGATTTTATTTACGATTTTCCACTTGACGTTCTCGGAAAATATGTTGTATTTAGGTAGCGTTATTCCCTCGTTCGGCGAGTGGGCGGCTACGGAGGGCAGCACCGCTTGGAAAGGGGTTTTCTTTGCGGGCGGACTCAACTCCCCAGGCGTGATACTCTTTAATATGATGGAACTGTTCACGGGCAAAGTCGGGGAATGGCTTGCCGTAGGGCTTGAATCGCTCGGCGCAAGCGAGTGGGCTATCGGCTTACTTTGCGACGGCGTGTGGGGCGGCTTAGCTTCCGTGCTTTCTTTCCTGCCGCAAATCCTCGTGCTGTTTTTGTTCTTCTCGATTTTGGAAGATACGGGTTATATGGCTCGGGTAGCTTTTATGCTCGATAGACTTTTCCGCCGTTTCGGCGTATCGGGCAGGGCGTTTATGCCAATGATTATGGGGTTTGGTTGTTCCGTGCCCGCGATGATAAACACCCGTACGATGGCGGACGAAAAGGAACGTATGGCGACGGTGCGAGTGATTCCGTTTTTCTCCTGCGGGGCGAAAATGCCGATACTCTTGGCGATTTCCGGCGGTATCGTGCAGACGTTCGGCGTAGGGAACGCGGACGTCATTACCTATTCTATGTACGTTTTGGGTGTAGCTACGGCGCTTGTTTCCCTGCTCGTTATGCGGAAAACTTCTATGCGCGGGGAGGCGTCTCCGTTCATTATGGAGCTCCCGACCTATCATTTACCAGGGGTTAGAAATCTTGCGCTCCACCTTTGGGATAAGGCGAAACACTTTATCCATAAAGCGTTCACGATTATCGTAGCTTCGTGTATCATCGTTTGGTTTTTGTCCAATTTCGGTTGGGATTGGCGGTACTTAGGCGAAAGCGAAATGAACAATTCCATACTCGCGTCGATTGGTAAACTCATTCAGCCGCTTTTCACACCGCTCGGGTTCGGCGCACAGCTTTCGGATAAAGGGTGGGTGTTTGCGGTAGCCGCACTCACGGGATTGATAGCGAAAGAGGACGTTATTGCGACGTTCGGAACGCTTGCGGCGTGTATTGCCTCGACCTATCTCGGTGCGTCGGAGGACGGCATTTACGAGGTAGGGATTATGATAGAAGCGACGGGGATAGGCGTACCTGCGCTTATATCGTTCATTGCGTTTAATATGTTGACGATACCCTGTTTCGCGGCGGTTGCGACGGCGAAAGGGGAACTCGGCAAAGGCAGATTTAGATGGACGCTCCTTTTCTGGATAGTAACCTCGTATCTTGTGAGCACGATAGTATACACGCTCGGTTCTTGGTGGTGGACGGCGGGGATTTGGCTTGCCGTGGCGGCTGTATTCGTTGTGGGCATAGCGCTGTATAATAAAAGTGCCAACAAAAAGGCGGAATTGCAAAAGAAAAAGTGAGGAAAGAATATGAAACCGATAGACGTTATCATTCTCGTCGTGGCGGCGGTATTCGTGATTGGCGTCGTAGCGTTTAGTTTTTGGCGGAAAAAGCAAGGTAAGACAGGTTGCGGTTGCGATTGCGGCGGCTGTCAAGGTTGTAGCCGTCAAGCGAATTGCCTAACGGCGAAGAACGCGCAAACTTCCCAAATCGAGCATAATCCCGACCTGTCGCAAGAGGAGGCGAATAAAAACTTGGAAGAACGTGATACGGATAAATAAAACGAGCGCAAGTGAAAATAAGGGGACGGCA
>JAZRBK010000368.1:0-1344 GCA_045635025.1 Candidatus Scatosoma sp. | reverse complement strand
TCAAAATATCCGATTTCGTCCACTCCTTACCGATTTGTTTTTCCGTCATCTTTCGTTATTCTCCTTTGCTGAGTCGGCGGGATTTTCCTCTTTCTCCTCACCGTTTTTGTCTATGCCGTTTTTGTTTATACCGTTTTTACCTTTTTTCGGGACGGTGTTTTCCTCTTCCGTCTTTTCGTACGCGCGGATAATCCGCATTACGAGCGGGTGCCGAACGACGTCCTTTGCCGTTAAGCGGCAAACGCCTATGCCCTCTACGCCTTGTAATATCTCCGTCGCGTGAACGAGCCCGCTTGCTTTGCTGTCAAGGTCAATTTGCGTAACGTCCCCCGTTACTACGACTTTACTCCCCTCGCCCATACGCGTCAGAAACATTTTCATCTGTTCTTTCGTCGTGTTTTGCGCTTCGTCTAAAATGATGAACGCGCCCGAAAGCGTTCTGCCGCGCATATACGCGAGCGGCGCAACTTCTATCACGTTCCGCTCCATTAGTTTTGCGTACGTTTCCGCGCCTAAAAGTTCCTGCAACGCGTCGTATAACGGGCGCAGATACGGGTCAACCTTTTCCTGTAAATCCCCCGGCAAAAACCCGAGCTTTTCCCCCGCTTCTACCGCAGGACGGGTGAGCACGATGCGCTCCACCTGTTTGGTTTTATACGCAGCTACCGCCATACATACGGCAAGATAGGTCTTACCCGTACCCGCAGGTCCTACCCCGAATATCACCGTGTTCTTCTTAATCGAATCGACGTACTCTTTCTGCCCGACCGTCTTACACTTGATTTTTTTACCGTGTGCCGTAACCGCTACAACGCCCTCTTCCAACAGCGCAACGTCCTCTTCTCTGCCCTCTTTGGCAAGTTCTAAACAGTACGTCAAACGCCCCTCGTCTATCTCTTCACCCTTTGCGGCAAGTTTGACAAGCGCGCTAAGCGTTTTCGCCGCCAAACGCACGTTTTCTTCTTCTCCCTCTAAGCGGAGCTTCACACCTTCGACGTACGCCACGATTTTTAACTCCCGCGTAACGCGGTTGAGGTTCTCGTCAAATGCGCCGAGCACCCGCGCGAGCCTGTCCAACGAGCCCGCGTCTACCGTTTCCGTCCATTTCCCTTTGTTTGCCAAAAGCGTTTCCTCCGATTTTTTCTCTCTAATGCTCGCAGGGTTTAATCCTTGCCTTATAAGTTTATCGTTTCCACCGCGGTATAGGTAAGTTTTACGTAAAAGGTATCCCTCCGCGCCTCTACGAGTTTTTGCGTAAGGATATCTTCCCGTGCAATTCCCGCCTCCAAATACGCACTTGCGAACGCCTCTTCCGCCGAGGGAGCGGTGATTTCTTTCTCGTAC
>JAZRBK010000367.1:0-1717 GCA_045635025.1 Candidatus Scatosoma sp. | reverse complement strand
CGCGAACCGTTTTTGCTTTCCATCAACAGCTGACTGCCGTTATAATAGTATTCCGTTTTTACGTCGTTTACCGTCTTTTTGAAACGCATTCCATTTCCGTCATAGGCATACGTAAAGGTATTGCCGTTCAGCGTTCCGCTTACCAGTTTTCTGCCTTGTTCCCACGTAAACGTATTGCCTTTATACGTGGCAGGATTGCCGAGCCAAACGAACAGCACGACTCGGCGGAGTGGTTGCGCTCCGCCGTATGCCGTTGCATTATTTGTAATAAGAATAGCAAAGAGTTTCATTTGTTAGTCCTTTGTTTCGGATTTCATTTTTCTTTTTTCTTTTTTCTTACGCTTTTTTTCGTCGTATTTTTCAGAGATATCCATATAAAACTTCACTCCAAACATCCCAAGATTTTGTAATGTTTCTTGGGCGTTCGTTAAATCAATATCATTTTTACAATATTCCAATCGCCTTTTTAACTCTTCTAAAATCTTCAATTTTTGCTTTTTGGTATAATAATCAACAAGAATTTTTTCTTTCCTTCCGTTTTTCAAATATAACACCAAATACTGATGATAAAACGGTCTACTCGATTCTTCCTGTATTGTTTTATTCTTTGAATTTTTTGTACTTCTAATAAATGAAATATCTACAATATTCTCATATTTTACTTCCACACGATATTGCCGACGATTTCTTTTTATCCGCCAATCGGACGGGACGTAAATATGCTCTTCCCTAAAAGTAATCCAATGATGATTGTATGTTATCCCTATCCAAGAAATATATAAAAGCGCAATAGGATAAAGTACCAGAACAATATTTTTTTTGATACCAGTCCCCACCGGCAACCCCTCTAATAATGGATATCTAATTAATACAACTATTCCTCCCACGACAAAGAACAAAAAAATACCATTTGTCAATAAAATCAAAATAGGGTGTAATTGAATAAAGGTCTTTTTTTTCATTGTATTTATCCCCCATATAAACCTTGGAGGACATCCAAGCCACTCTCATATAAATTCGCCACATACATCTTTGAAAGCGTTTTTAGTGAAACTTTGGAGATAATATCTCTTTTCAATTTTGTCATTATTTGAGTCGATACAGCAGAATAACTTCCTCGCCTCGAATTTAATCCTGGAATTTTAATTCCTTTCATTACACTATATCCGATCATAGAGAATCCCCCACTTAAAAGAGAGACACCAAAAATATACCCTAAAGAATAATTTGCCCCTTCATACTTGTTTTGTAAAGACATAGTTATAGCAGACGCTGAAAATCCCCCAATTCCTGCCGCAGCTATCCCTGACAAAACGGGAGCCAGTAAACCTCCTAATGCTCCGCCACCAACAGAACCGGCAAATTCCCACCACGACCAACTCCACTCACCCGTGACTGCATAAGACACTACTTCACTTGCGACATAAGTCGTAGCACCTACCAACGCACCAATGAATGCCCCAATCAATAATGCAGCCACTATTCCCTCGCCCGTTTCGTCGGTCAACATAATCGGGTTATTATTGCAATACGCATACATATTCAGTTCTTTGCTCAAAGCAAGCTGACTTACAAGCTCATAATTATCCGCATTTATAAAACGGCAAATCGTCGGGTCGTAATACCGCGTTTGCAAGTAATAGAACCCCGTTTCCGTATCGTAATAATATCCGCGATAACGGAACGGATTGATATTCCCAATCGACGAGGCGGAATA
>JAZRBK010000366.1:0-3882 GCA_045635025.1 Candidatus Scatosoma sp. | reverse complement strand
ACGATTCGGCTACACTGATTTTTTTACCGCGTACCTTTAAGAGCTCGACAAGCTGTTCTTCCAGCGTCGTATCGTTCAACGCGTACACGGTATCCTCTAATCCCTCCGCCAAAATACGCATTACGTCGTCGATAAGCATTTTCGGCGCGGTTTCGTCGTAAAAAATCTCTAAAACGTCCTCGTCGTATTTCCGCACGTGCTCCACGCGGATTTTTCCTTGCGCGAGCGTTTCAACTCGGGCGATTAACTGTTCTACCCGAAGCTCGTTTGCTCCGACTGCGCGGAGAACGAGCTTATCCAAGCGCCGCCCGTATTTTTTCGTAAGATAGGGCAAGCAAGCGTTTTGAAAAAACGTTTTTCCCGTTGCACCGCCGCCCGCCGAGAGCAGAAACGCCGTTTTCTTGCCGTCCGCAAAAATCCCCGTTCCCTCTACCAGCGTGCATACGTTCTCGTTATAGAGACCCGCTACGACACCGCTAAGCGATTGTAAACGTTTCGTATCCGTCAAGAGCAAGAGATTCTCCGCCTGCCCTTTTAACTCGGTAATCAGCGCGGTATGTTTCTTATCGTCCGTTCCGTAAAGAAACCGCACTTCCTCAAACGCATAACCGCTCGCGCGGAAACCGTCCACTGCGAACAGGTATTCGCCTTCGGTGTATTCACTTTTACCGTTCTTAATCACGAGGCATACGTTCTTCATTTGAGGAAACTGCTCCTATCGTTTATCTTTTACCGCTTAAAAATACTCAAATCGCTTATTGTCGTTTGATTTTGCACTTATTTCGTATCTTTTAATACTTGCTTATTTTTCACGACGTAGGATATACCCGACCAAATCGTAAGCACCGTTGCAAGCGCAAACAAGCCGAACCCGATATACGCCACGACAAGCCCTGCGATGCAGCAAATATCCGCCGCTAAAATCAGCACGAAAATCGCTACGTCTTGGCACGCCGCCTTGTATTTGCCGAGCTTTTCCGCCGCCATAATCACGCCGTTTGCCGCCGCAATTTGACGGAACGCGCTAATGATGAGTTCGCGCGCTAAAATGATACAGGTAGCTACCGTCGTTGCAACGTACACCGATTCCGCCGCTCCGCCGAGCTTTGCAAACAGGCTCTCTTTCATCGTCAAAACGACAATCATCGCCGTTGCAACGAGCACCTTGTCCGCAATCGGGTCAAGGAACTTGCCGAGGTTGGTTACGAGACCGCGCGCTCGCGCGATTTTCCCGTCTACGAAATCCGTAAGCGCCGCTATCGCGAAAATAACCGCCGCTATCGCGTAGTTGAACGGCAAAATGCCGTCGAGAAAAAATGCCGCCACAAAAACGGGAATCATACATATTCTCGTTAAGGAAATCTTGTTAGGTAAGTTCATAATAGTCCTCCGTTTTTCCGTATAAATCATAAGCGTCCGTACGCTCTATGTTCACCAAGTAACGCTCCCCTTGTATCGCTTCCGCGGCGTTAAAATACACCTTTCCGTCGATATCGGGAGCTTGAAAGTACGTTCTGCCGACAAAGCAGTTCTTTTCATAGTCTATCCCGTCGCAAAGCACTTCCACGCTTTGCCCGATATAACGGGCGAGAAGCTGCGCAGAAACCGCCTTTTGCACTTCGTAAAGTACCTTTACCCGCCGCGCTTTCGTCGCGTGATGGATTTGCGGTTTTAATTTGTACGCGCCCGTATCCGGTTCTCGCGAGTACGCGAAAAATCCGCAATTTGTAAGCCGCGCCTCTTGCAAAAAGGCTTGCATTGACCTAAACTCTTCTTCCGTTTCCGTAGGAAAACCGCTGATAAACGTCGAACGAATCGCTACGTCGGGGATTTTTGCACGGAGCTTTTGCAAAAGCTCTAAATATTTTTCCCGCGTACCCTTGCGGTTCATTAGCTTTAACACGCGATTTTCGCTATGCTGAAAAGGAATATCCAAATAATGCAAAATCTTTTTATTTTCTGCAATTTCGTCGATAAGTTCGTCCGTCATCACGTCGGGGTAACAGTACAAAAGCCGAATCGTCGCTATATTATCAAGCGCGGAAAGCTTTTGCAAAAGCTCTACGAACCTATTCTCGCCGTATATATCCTCCCCGTAACGGGTCGTATCTTGCGCGACCACGATAAGTTCGGAAATCTCGCCAAGCTCCTCAGCCTCTTTGATTAAGTTTTCCATTGGATACGAACGGTATTTTCCGCGAATCTTCGGAATTAGACAATAGGTACAATGATTGTAACACCCATCCGCTATTTTCAAATACGCGTAATGCTCGTCCGTAGTTAATACCCTTTCAAAACGGTAAGTTTCTCGGCTTTCTTGACTTCCTTTATCCCCGCGGTTTTCTTCCCCTTTTCCTACGAAGTTCACCCTTTCGCCGCTTGCATACGAGCGTTCGAGCGCCTCGAATATCTTTTCATAATCGGAAATACCGAGAAAGACGTCCGCTTCGACGAGCGGTTTATACAGCTCACCGACAAACTTCTGCGGCAGACAACCGGTTACTACGATTTTTTCCAACGCACCCGTTTTGTATTCTGCACATTCTAAAACCGTGCCAATCGCCTCTTCCCGTGCCGACTGTAAAAACCCACACGTATTCACGACGACGATTTGTGCCTTGGATAAATCGTCCGTAAGACGACAACCTCTTTCCCGCAAAAGCCCCAGGAGCTTTTCCGTGTCTACGCGGTTTTTATCGCAACCGAGCGAAATCACCCCAAACAGCTTTTTTTCTACCATCTCTCTTCCTTTTACATACAGTATAACATAATAAATATGACAACAGTATGCCTGTTTTTCAAAATAATCTTAAAATAGTCTTAAAATAATTTATAAATCTGCAAAATCTCTTTTTTGCGCGTTCGCGCAATATCGCGTTAGCGAGAACCGTACTTACTCTCGAACTCTTCTTTGGTGATGAGCACTTTCCGCGCTTTCGCGCCGTCGAAACGGGAGATATAGCCCATATCTTCCATCCATTCCACGATTTTGCCCGCCTTATTATACCCCACGGAGCATTTGCGCTGTATTAGGGAAATTGATGCGCTATTGCTCATAATTACCTGCCGCAAAGCCTCGATGTAGACGGGTTCGATTTCGTCGCCGCCGCCAAACGAGCTCTTACCGCCGTCTCCGCCTGTGTTATTGATAAAGGACGCGGCGTTCTCGTCGAAATACGCTTCGTTGTTCGCTTTGATAAAGTTCACGACGCGTTGCGAGTCCTCGGGTGAGATAAACGCGCTCTGCACACGGACGGGGGTATTGATACCTTGCATCGTATAGACGAAGTCCCCTTTGCCAAGCAGGTTTTGCGCGCCCGATTGGTCGAGAATAACTCGCGAGTCTACGTCGGTTGCAACTGCAAACGCAATACGCGTGGAAAGGTTACTCTTGATAACGCCCGTAATAACGTCCGTCGAGGGGCGCTGGGTTGCGACTATCATATGAATACCCGCAGCACGTGCTTTTTGCGTAAGGTTTTGGATTCTGTCTTCGACTTCCTTTTTCGCCGCTAACATTAAATCCGCAAGCTGGTCGATGATGATGACGATTTTCGGCAATCTATCCTCTTTCTTCTCCACGTGCGCGTTGTAATCGTCCAAATTAACCACGTACGTGCCCGCGCGGCTCATCTGCTCGAATAATCCGTAACGGCGGTTCATTTCCCCAATCGCCCAATTCAAGCTCTGCACCGCCTTGTTCGCATCCGTAATAATTTCGTTAATCATAAGGTGTGGCAAATTGTTATAAAGCACGAATTCCGTCTTTTTCGGGTCGATTAAAATCAAGCGGAGCTGTTCGGGCGAATACTTATAAATCAAACTCACGATTAAAGAACCAAGGAATACGCTCTTACCCGAACCGGACGAACCTGCAACGAG
>JAZRBK010000365.1:0-3243 GCA_045635025.1 Candidatus Scatosoma sp. | reverse complement strand
CGGATTTTTTACCATTATCTGCCTTATGCGCGGAAGTAAAAGTGGATAAAATTTGCAAATTTTACCATTATCGATACAACAGTAAATTTGCCGGCAGACTCGAACGGCACGATGGCTACGAATTTTTCTATGTAGTTTCAGGGAGTATACGTGTTATCATTGAAGACAATCTTTACGTTTTGAAGGCAAACGAGTGTATTCTTATTCCGCCCATGAAATGGCATCAAATGTCTTCAAATAAAGAGTTTTGTAGTTCTATGTCTATGTGCTTTCTAATGAATTCGCCACCCTCTCAAATCAATTTAATTCTTGAAAAAGTGGCCCCTTTATCCCAAAAGGAACAAAAGATATTAGAATTCGTCGGTATGGAGTATATCGATAACATGACAAACGATGGCTATTTTACTAAAAAAATGACTGCTTTTTCAAAACAGAAAAATGATTATGCTTTTCTTCAAGCAATAAAAAATCAAATTGAATATCTCTTGATTTTAATTGTACGAGACTTTCTTCAACACGAAGAAGATCAATCTTCTATCGCTTCTTTATCAAAGAAAGAAACTGATTTCAGCAAAAACGTTTTAGCCTATATTGATGAACATATTGCTGAGAATATTTCTTCTAAAGACCTTGCAACATACTTCAAGTATTCCCCGGCTCATTTTGGGAGAATTTTCAAACAAGCCACAGGCGAAACGGTAACAAGCTATATTTTAAAAGCAAAAATACAAAAAGCGATGTTGTTATTTGCATCCGAACCATACACCGTACAATATGTTTCCGATTATTTAAACTTTGGTTGTGTGCAATATTTTTCAAAAATCTTCAAACGGTATACGGGCCTTCCTCCTATCGAATTTAAACAAAATTGTATGCAAACAAATCTTATGAGCACCGCCTTTTTAATGCACGAACTCGTTTAATTTACCTTTACCATAAACGAAAGACTTCCGAAATCGGAAGTCTTTCTTTATTGGCGTATTCTTATTAAGCTAAAGGAATAACAAATGCGCCTTCACCGAATGCAAGATTTAAATTCAACACGCCGTTTGTAAGATTCATTACCTGCGCAACGCCATCTAAATAAACGATTGCCTGCGTGCAGTGTGCAAACGTCATACTGATATTGTTTGCAGACGGAACCGTGGTCGTGAAATAACGGCTGTTAGATTCATTCGTAGGTAACCCCATATTTGCTACCATAAATCCTTCATACTGCACCGTATCACCCATTGTGAAACAGCCTGCGATTGCGTCTTGCGTTGCTGTCATAGAGTTCAAAACCCCACTGTATGCCGTATAATCGGTTGCCTTGCCAAAGCCATTCGTTACAGACGAACCCGCCACCAGCTTTGTACCTTGCCAATCAAATCCCGTATATATGGTTTGAAGTTTGCGAATTTCCTCATTCGTGCTCGCAACATAATCGTACATCGCTTGTTTTTCCCACTTACCCGTGGATTCATTGTACATAAACTGTGCATCATAGTACGGAGCATCGGAGGTCTGTCTGAAATGCTCGCAATAACTAAAATAGCCGATATTCTCAAAGCCATACGCCATTGCAGCATACGCTTGCAAAGAAATATATCCTTCATGATCAAGCTTTCCAAAATATTCAAACTGCGAAGTGGCACTTGCTTCTACTTTGCTCGTATCATATTGTGCAAAAGACTGCAATATAATGCCGCTCTGCATACCTTTCTCTGCAACAGTTTGCATGTTCGAATAAAAAGTGTTTCTATACGTCATATACGACGAACCAGAAGAAGAAATCAATTTTCTTTTTGCAACCGTCAACAAAGAATAGTTATCATATTTCAAGATTGTCTTTGCTTTTACGTTTTCACTTAAGCCGTCAATGAACGTTTGGATATATACGTCATAATAGCTTTCCTCGGACGAATAGCTGTATCCATCCACCTTTAATTGTTCATCTGACGCCAATTCCCCAAGCAATGCGCCAGTCAAATAATATCCATCATCCAAAAGCCCTAAATCACCCGCCAAATAATTATACCAATATGTATAATCCGCCAACATCGCGCCAGTCGGCTCGTCACGAAGCATAATACCTGCAAAACAATTTATCCCACCGTTAGCAGGCGTGTAATTCTTAATATGGTCGATATATGCCTTCAAATTGTTTTTCCACGTGGTCGTTGTGGATTCATCGGTAACATCTACCGTATCATATCCACCTTGCATCAACTCCCAAAGAGCATCAATTTGGACTACAATTTTACAATCCTCCGCAGACTTATCATAAGTTTCACAATATTCGGCCGCTAAATCAAGGAGATATAGCAAATCGCATTGTGCCTTGCCACCGTTATAAGAATTGGGAAGTTTCCAGCTTTCGTACGTCCAACTTTCACCTAAGAAATAATCGTACCCTGCGTCGAAATACGTCTTCATATCTTCTACGGTTGCCATACCTCGATAGGACTCGGTTCCGTCAAGATTAGTAATACCGCTTTCAGGTGAAAAATACGCAAAAGTATTGATGGTATTCCCGATATAGGTAAACAAAATTGCTTTTTGCTCAGCAGTATAATTCGCCTCCTCATCATTAAGCGCAGCATTGGCTACATACCTAATCGTACGGGCATTTTTATCTTCCGCATAATCGGTATAATATTCCATCGTAGAACCATCGGCATATTCGATCTCAACCCAACCACGAGCCGAGAAGGAAAGGTCGTATTGTTCAACCGTTAACCCTGTCACCGCCACAGCAAACGAAGTAGAACCGTCTCCGTTTTCCGTTTGTTTGAAGTCGGGGGTTGTCAAACCGATTTCTAAATACTTCTTACCGCTTAACGAAGTTTTGTCAAATCCCATAGCGGCAATTTCCGTTTCCGTAAACAAAATGGAATAATTATTCACGTAATCATTCTTTACGATTTTTGCAATAAAACGAATACCTGAACTATTCTGCACCATACGAATCGAAGCGCCATCCAGAACATAGAAATTCAACGTTATTGCTTCTACCGTGATTGCATTGTCAGGCTTTTCAATATCGCTGATTTGCTTATACAAACCGCCGTTATATTCATATCCGATAAAGATATTTTCTGCATCCGTAAGCGTCGTGTCGTCGAAATAGCTGTTTAACGATTCACTACTCCATTCCACTGCCCCCGTTTTTACCGTTTCCCCGTTATAGATTACCGTCAAAGCAGTCGAATTAACGTCGGTCAAAGTCCATTCAGCACTGTCGTTACCGCCCACGCATAC
>JAZRBK010000364.1:0-1348 GCA_045635025.1 Candidatus Scatosoma sp. | reverse complement strand
AGCGTTCCTCGACTTCGCGGAAAAGGGCAGGACGAACCTCGCGATTTCATCGGGTAACCTCGCGCCGAAAAAGGCGGGCTTGGGCAAGTATATCGCGGAAGAACTCGCTTCTTACGGATACGAGTGCCGTTACGACGTGGGTGTTTCCACGTTCAAAATCGACGTTGCCGTCGTTGACCCGAGAAACCGCCGTAAGTTCATTCTTGCGATTATGTGCGATACGCCTAATCCTTTCTCCGTTAAGGACAGAAACGTGCTCCAAATCCAAACGCTTAAACGGAATAATTGGAACGTCGTGCGCCTTTTCACGGTTAATTATTTCAATAACCCCAAGCGGGAAATCAAGAAGATTAAAGACCTGCTCGACAAATTGACGGGCGCGGATAAAAAGGGCGGTGCGGAACTCAATCGCGGCAAAAAACCGTACAAGGCGGCGAAATTCGATACGCTTAGCGAAAACGCGAACTACGTTACTTCGGGCGAGAATGACAAGGAAATCTTAACCCGCTTGAAAGCTATCGTCGCTGCGGAAGAACCCATTTCTCACGAATTCCTCGTGCGTAGATGTTTGACGGGGCTCGGCATAACCAAATACGGCGCGAAAGTGGAGGCGCGTATGCAGGCGCTCATCGCACTTTGCGGGTTTAAGTACGAAAAGGTCTTCTCTATGCCGTTCTACCATAAGACGGATAAGGCGCTCGGTTATGATAAATACCGCGTGGAGCAGGGCGAACCGCTCCGCAAAAACGAGTTCGACTATACGCCTTACGAGATTATTTCTATCGTGCGCGGTGCGCTCGAAGATAAGGTAGCCCTTTATATGGAAGAAATACAAACGATTGTCGCTTCCGTTTTCCGTATCGCTAAAACGAGCGATAAGTTCTCTGCCTACGTCAACGATTGCGTGGCGTTGGGCGAGGAACGCGGTTTGTTCGTGCGTTCGGTTTCCGATAGGATATCGCTTGCATAACTTTTGAGGCTTAGAAGAGAATAGAGAATACGAGGTTTACGAGCGAGGGAATAACCACTATGCAAAAGACGGGACGGGAGCAGTTAGAAGAGCGTGCAACGGAAGACAGGCTTTTTAACTTCCGTCCTCTTTTCTTTTTCGCTTTATTCCTTTGTCTTGGAATCGTCTTTGCGTATTTTCATATCTTTTATTCGTTATCCTTTTGGTATTTGACGGCGTTATTGCCTTTTGCGGCTGCGCCGTTTTTCTTTTGCCGTTCCGTCGCGAAGGCAAAACGGATTGGTGCGGCGCTCCTTGCGCTTTTGTTTGCGTTCTCTATCGGTTACTGTGGATTTCGCGCGCAGATAAATACGTATAAAGACGCTCGTCTGTATCAAG
>JAZRBK010000363.1:0-2605 GCA_045635025.1 Candidatus Scatosoma sp. | reverse complement strand
CGTGGTGGACGGTACGGGTAAGGTGCTTGATAAGACGGTCGTTTTCCCTACGCCGCCGCAAAATAAGACGGCGGAAGCGAAAGTTATTCTCAAAGCAATGATAGCAAAACACGGCGTTGAAGTTATTTCGTGCGGCAACGGTACGGCGAGTAAAGAAAGCGAGATTTTTATCGCCGAGCTCATCAAGGAAATCAAAACGGAAACGGGCAGGGAAGTAGCCTACGTTATCGTCAACGAAGCAGGCGCGAGCGTGTACTCGGCAAGTACGGAGCGGAGGAGTTTCCCGATTACGACGTTACGGCAAGGAGCGCGGTTTCGATTGCGCGTAGATTGCAAGACCCGCTTGCAGAGCTTATTAAAATCGACCCCAAATCCATTGGGGTTGGGCAATATCAACACGATATGAACGAAAAACGTTTGGATAGCGCACTTTCGGGCGTTTTAGAAGATTGCGTAAACAGCGTCGGCGTAGATTTGAATACCGCGAGCGTATCCCTTTTGAAATACGTGGCGGGCTTGAACGCCGCCGTTGCAAAAAATATCGTTGCGTACCGTGAAGAAAACGGCAGATTTCAATCGCGTAAACAGCTTTTGAAAGTGCCTAAACTCGGTGAGAAAGCGTATACGCAATGTGCTGGGTTCTTACGTATCGACGGTGGAGAAAATATTTTGGACAATACGGCGGTTCATCCCGAATCGTATACAAAAGCGGAAAAACTTCTTTCCCTCTTCTCGTATACGAAAGAGGACGTACGCGCAAGAAGAATAGACGATTTACGGCAAAAGATTAAAACGTACGGGGAAAGCAAAGCCGCGGAAGAAACGGGTTTGGACAGTGCTACGCTTTATGACGTCGTAAGCGAACTTATGAAACCGGGACGGGACGTACGAGAGGCTCTGCCTGCGCCAATGCTTAGGACGGACGTGCTTTCTATTGGCGATTTGAAAGTAGGAATGACGCTCAAAGGCACGGTGCGGAACGTCGTTGATTTTGGGGCGTTCGTGGATATCGGCGTGCACCAAGACGGGCTCGTGCATATTTCCGAGATAGCGGAAAAATACGTAAAACACCCGTCTGACGTGTTAAAGGTGGGGCAGGTAGTTGAAGTGCGGATTAAAGACGTTGACGTTAAAAAGAACCGTATCGGCTTAACGATGAAAAAGCAAGGAAATCTATAAAAATCACTTGACATTTTTTGGTAGTTGTATTACAATAAATATATAAGTTTTGAACAAACTTAATATCACGGAGGACAATGAAATGTTAGAAAAAGTTCAAAGTATGCTTGCAGAAGCGCTCAATTTACCCCTTGAAAAGGTGTTGCCCGAATCGAAAATCGTAGAAGACCTCGGTGCGGACTCCCTTGACGTGGTGGAACTTTTGAGCCGTCTTGAAGACGAATACGGTGTAATGATTCCCGACGACGAAGTTGAAGGGCTCGTAACGGTTGCCGACGTCGTAGCGGAGATTGAAAAACTCGTAAAATAAGCATCAAAAAGAAAGAAGCTCCCGAAAAAGCATTTCGAGGGCTTTTTTCTTGCGTTTTTTGTGTTTTACTTGGCGAGTTTACGGATTTTTAGACTTTTTTTATTGCTTTTCACTTTTTTGTAAGGTTTTATAGCGGAAAGGAGGCGAATGTTAGAGAATTAGCCGTATAAACGATTGCTTAAAAGTTTGGAATATGGTATAATCTTCAAGGAAAAAACATTTTGAGGTAATGATATGTTACAGGTAACGGGTGTTTCCCTGCAATACGGGAGCAAAAAATTGTTCGAGGACGTAAACTTAAAGTTCACGAAAGGCAACTGCTATGGAATTATTGGTGCGAACGGTGCAGGTAAATCCACCTTCTTAAAAGTGCTTTCGGGCGAAATTGAACCGCAAAAAGGCTTTGTTTCTTTGGATAAAAACGAAAGAATGTCCGTTTTGCAACAAAATCAAAATATGTATGACAACGAAACCGTTTTACGGACGGTTATGCTTGGTTATAAGCGCTTAATTGAGGTTATGGACGAGAAAGACGCGCTTTATGCAAAGCCTGATTTTACCGAAGCGGACGGCGTAAAAGCGGCGGAACTTGAATCCGAGTTTGCCGAAATGAACGGTTACGACGCGGAATATCAGGCGGGGCAGCTTTTGAATGCTTTGGAGATTGGCGAGGAGTGGCATTACTCGTTAATGAGCGAGCTTGACGCGAAACAAAAGGTGCGCGTATTGTTGGCGCAAGCGCTTTTCGGCGACCCCGACGTGTTACTTTTGGACGAGCCTACCAATAACTTGGATATCAAGACGGTGCGTTGGCTTGAAAACTACTTAATGGATTTTGAGAATACCATTATTATCGTTTCGCATAACCGCCACTTCCTTAATAAAGTATGTACGAATATTTGCGACGTGGATTTCGGAAAAATCAATATGTACGTGGGGAACTACGATTTTTGGTATCAAACGAGCCAACTTCTTGCCCGTCAGCAAAAAGAGCAAAACAAAAAAGCCGAACAACGCGCCAAGGAATTGCAAGAGTTCATTGCCCGTTTTGCGGCGAACGCCTCCAAATCCCGTCAGGCTACTTCGAGAAAGAAAGAGCTTGAAAAGCTTACGATT
>JAZRBK010000362.1:0-1614 GCA_045635025.1 Candidatus Scatosoma sp. | reverse complement strand
TCGAGGGCGTAACGGAAGAATCCATTGCGGCGAGCGTAGAACGTTACCGCGCAATCGACGCTTGGCGTACGGAAATGACGATGACGGAAGCGAGCTTTAACCGTTTACAGGATATTATTGAAAATGCAGGCGAGCTCACGCGGCGCGCGGAACTTGACGAGCTCGTAGACAACACCTACGCAAAGAAAGCGTACGATAGCGTTTACGCGTAATTGCTTGCGCGAACGCGCAAAAAGCCACAACGGAAATACTTTTGGAAGGATACGCAAATGAAAGAAGTTTTACGATTTGAAAACGTTTCGATGCACTATCACAGCAAACAAGGCGAAACTCTCGCCGTAGAAAATATGAACTTTTCCGTATACGAAGGAGAGTTCGTAGCCATTATCGGTCCGTCCGGTTGTGGAAAAACGACCGTATTATCCCTTGCGGCGGGGTTACTCCCGCCCTCCAAGGGGGAAATTAAAACGAACGGTTGCTCGTTTGGCTATATGCTTCAAAAAGACGAGCTCTTCCCTTGGCGGACGATTGAAAAGAATATCTTTTTACCCTTAGAAATCAAACGCACGAACACGCGGGAAGCCCGTAACCGAGCGCTCGCGTTGGCGGAAAAATACGGACTGAAACAGTTTTTGAAAAGCTACCCCTCCTCTCTTTCAGGCGGTATGCGGCAACGCGCCGCTTTAATTCGAACGCTTGCGGTGAACCCCGACGTACTGCTGCTTGACGAGCCGTTTTCCGCGCTCGATTACCAAACGCGGCTTTCGGTATGCGACGACGTGTATAAAATCATTCGCAGCGAAAGAAAGACCGCTCTCTTAATCACGCACGATATTAGCGAGGCGATTTCGCTTGCGGATAGGATTTTCGTCCTCTCCCGCCGCCCTGCGAGCGTGATTGCGTCGCACGAGCTCGATTTTTCCGAAAACGAACCGTTAAAGCGCAGGGAAAATAAAGAGTTTTCCAAATGGTTTGAAATACTTTGGAGGGAATTGAACGTATGAAACACGAACGAAATTATTCGCCCCAACATTTACTTTATTTGCGGGGCGTAAAGAAAAAGAACATACTTATCAACGTAGCGCGGTTTACTCTTTTATTCGCTTTCCTTGTTTTATGGGAGCTCGCCGCGCAAATGAATTGGGTGAACCCGTTTATCACGAGTTCCCCCTCGCGTATCGGTAAAACGATTGCGGATATGTACGAAAGCGGAACGCTTTTTTACCACGTCGGAACAACCCTTTGGGAAACGCTCGCAGGGTTTTTCATAGCCGTCGTGCTGGGTTATTCCATAGCCCTTTTGCTTTGGTGGAGCGAGGCTACGAGGCGGATTAGCGAGCCCTATTTCGTCGTGTTGAACGCTCTGCCGAAAATCGCGCTCGGTCCGCTTATCATCATTTGGTTTGGCACGGGCAGCTCGTCTATCGTCGTGATGACGATTTTAATCGGGCTTATCGTGGCGATACTCAATATGCTCGGCGGGTTTATGGCTACGGACGAAAATAAACTGCTTTTGTTACGCTCGATGGGCGCGAGCAAATGGCAGATTTTAACCAAACTCGTCATTCCCTCCTCCTTGCCCAATTTTATCTCTATGCTCAAAATCAACGTGGG
>JAZRBK010000361.1:0-2499 GCA_045635025.1 Candidatus Scatosoma sp. | reverse complement strand
ATCGCGTTTGCTGCGGTTTTCGTTGCGCCCAGCGTAACGTCGATTGGCACTCAAACTGCAAATGCGGCAAGCAAGAATTACGTAATTAGAGATTATTCTCAATATGCAGAGACTGCGAATTTAATGGTGGGCGGTTACTATGCCCCCGATTTGACGAATGCCGCGGAAGTGGAAACACTTATCAATTCGGGACTTGATTTTATTTGTTTGAACGGCAATAATACTGCCACAAACTGGGCGGGGCTTGGAGACATCTTTAATAATTTCGACCAAAATGGTATGAAAATTTTGCTTGATGCGAATAAGTGTTCAAATCCCGACGCAATGGGGTATTGGTCGGACGCGCTCGGTATGTATGTAAGCGGTTGGAATCGTGATTGCGTTATCGGCACGGATTTTTGGGATGAACCCACACAAACGAGTGATATTGACACAATCGCATCGTATATCGAAGCATTTGAAGGTGCATTTGCCGGAAAACAGTTTTTTGTAAATCTTATGCCTTCGTATTATAGTGGCTTTGAAACGTATCAAGAGTTTATCAATCTCGTTGAATATTACGCGGCTACGGTTTTGGATAATCTTTCGGGACAAAAGGTTTTAGGGATAGATAGCTATCCTTTGTGCCATAGCGGAAGTACGAACTATATTCGTCAAAGCTATTTAGCGGACTTGGCAACCATTGCAGTAAAAGCAAAAAGCCGTGGCGCGGACGTAAGCTATTACGTGCAAACGATGGATGCGGAAACGTCGGGAGATACTTACCGCAATTTGGCAGGTCAAGCAGACGCGGATATGCAATACAGCATTTCAATGGCGTTTGGCGCAAAACAACTTATCAACTTCTGCTATGAAACGCCTAACGGCGGATTTATGTCTGAAGCAATGGTAAAGCAAGACGGTACGCCTACGGCAAATTATACCTACGTACAAAATGCAATCAAGAATGTTGACGCAATGGACGAAGCGTATATGCAATTCGATTGGAACGGCGTTATCATTTCCAAAGGCACGACGTACGATAGATTGGCTACGGGGAACAATAAAAATATTGACGGGTATTCGTATTTGTCTAACAGCTTGTTCGCTAACGAAATTGCTTATGCAAACAGCTATTCGGCTACGCAAAAGGCATATTTAACAAAGGACAATTTGCAGTCTGTAACGTCTACCGAAACGACGCTTGTCGGTTGTTTTGAAGATGATATGGGTTACAACGGATATTTTCTTGCAAATGCAAACGATACGTCGAGAAACAACGCTTCTACCGTGACGATGACTTTTGATAGCGGTACAGATAAGGTACGTGTTTATCGCGGCAACGGATATACCGACCAACTGCTCAGCGGAAACACGCTGACGCTTTCTATGTCTTCGGGTGAAGGTGTCTTTGTTGTTCCTTTTAAAACGGAAAGCGGATATGCTGTGACCTTGAATGTAAACGGCGCAACGGAAACTGCGTTTGTGGCGGAAAACGGTAGCTTTGTTCTTCCTGAAAGAACGGTGGACGGCGAAACGTTCATCGGTTGGGAATATAACGGCAAGGCGTATCCTGCAGGATATAGCATTGATAACGTTACGGCGGATATTGCGTTGACGGCGATTACGCTTGATATGGATATGCGTGTAGGCGCATCGGTGCGTATTGCAAGCGATTATGAAAATTCTATCCGTTGGATTGCAGACGTTAATAAAAACTCGTTGACGGCATTAGAAAATACGGTAGGCGCAAGCAACGTCAGCTATGGCGTGATGGTGAAATCTCCTGCGATAGCGGGTTCTTTGACCATCAATATCCCGAAAGAAAATTTCGGGGACGGCGGTAAGACGTGGACCCTTTCAGGGGTTATGACGAAACTACCCGACGAACAGCTGAATACGTTGTTTGAAGGCAGAGCGTTTGTGCAGGTTGCCTTTGCAGACGGCACGCAAAAGAAGATTTTTGCAAGCGGGAACGATAATCTGCGTTCGATTGCGCAAGTAGCATATATGGCTTATAACGATACGACTTACGGATATACAGAGGCGCAACTGGAAAGATTGCTTGTTTTATCCTTGCCTTACACCGAAACGGGTGATAATAACGGTTCGCTCAACGATTGGATTGCGGGTATGGATAAGGATAATCTTGGCTCGCTGGAAGATTGGCTTTTAAACGCAGGTAAATAATAACAAAAGGGAAAAGTTCGCTTTTCCCTTTTGGAAACTTTTTAGAATAAAAACTCTCATAAAAAGGAGTAAAATGATGAGTAAATTTGTAAGAAAAACAACGTTGTGGGTGTTATCGCTTCTGTTTGTTTTGTGTGTTTCCATTTTAGGAATACATACCAGTTTTTCAGCAAACGCAGAAGATAGCACGGCGGTTGTGGAGTTGACGTTTAATACGCTTGGTTTGAACGACGGCGAAAATAATGACAACACGTTTGGCGGTACTAACTATTATACCTGCATTCGTTTTACTACTGGGGTATTCTCTGGGGATGCGAACGGTGTGTTTGA
>JAZRBK010000360.1:0-4936 GCA_045635025.1 Candidatus Scatosoma sp. | reverse complement strand
CGTCGCTCGCGCCGTAACTATCCCCTTGCGCGAAGATTTTATCGAGCGTATCCCGCACAAAGCCCGTTTTATTGATTTTGAAATTGAGATAACCGTTCACAGCGGAAACCTCGCTGATAACGTCATCCGTCTGCACGCGGGATTTGAGTTCTTCCGCAATCATAACGGGACTTTTTCTAAGCGCCTTTGCGAACTTGAAACAGGGAATCGCGTAATCCCCCATTTCCGTATTCGGCGGGAGCGCGATACATTCATAAATCTCGTTTTCGCTAACTCCTTCAATCGTCAACCTTTCAGCAATATACTTCTTGTAATCCATACTTCTACCTTCGTTTTCGCCTTGATTTCGGCGTTTTTTTCTTCTTGAAATGCTTTTTCTTATTTTTTCCTAAATAATATTAACATATTTTTTAATTTAGGGCAAGTTTAATTTGCTTAATTTTTAATTTTATATTATAATATTTTCGATAAAATGATTTTTAAGGAAGTATATTCGTATGAAACTCGGTGTCGTAGGTCTTCCCAACGTAGGAAAATCCACCCTCTTTAACGCTATTACCCACGCGGGCGCGGAATGCGCGAATTACCCGTTCTGCACCATTGAACCCAACGTCGGCGTAGTCGCCGTTCCAGACGAACGGTTAGATAAACTCGCCGCCCTTTACGCTAGTAAAAAAATTACGCCTGCCGTCATCGAGTTCGTGGACATTGCAGGGCTCGTGAAAGGCGCGTCCAAAGGCGAAGGTCTTGGGAATAAGTTCCTCTCGCATATCCGCGAGGTAGACGCTATCGTACACGTAGTACGTTGTTTCGAGGACGCGAACATTACGCACGTCGATAATAAAATCGACCCCATTACCGACATTGAAACTATCAACCTTGAACTCGTCCTTTCCGATATGGAAGCGGTGCAAAACCGTATGAACAAAGTAAAGGTACAAGCACGCGGCGGCGCGGATAAAAAGGCACAAGAGGAATACGCTTTCTTAGAGCGTTTGTACGCACATCTTGAAAGCGAGCAACCCGCCCGCACTTTCCCTATCGCCGAAGCGGAAGAAGAGTTTATGAAAAACTGTTTCCTCCTCACGATAAAACCCGTTATCTATGCAGCGAATATCAAAGAAGCGGATATGGGCAAGGACGAAAACGAACTCCCTTTTGTCAACCTCGTTAAAGACTTCGCCGCAAAAGAGGGCGCGGAAGTTTTGGTTATCTGCGCAAAAACGGAAGAAGAACTTTCTCAGCTCGACCCTGAGGATAAAGCGTTATTTATGGAAGAGTTCGGACTCGGCGAAAGCGGGCTCGACCGTTTGATTAAAAAATCCTATGCTCTACTCGGTTTAATCTCCTATCTGACCGCAGGCGAAAAGGAAACGCGCGCTTGGACGATTGTCAAAGGCACCAAAGCTCCGCAAGCCGCAGGGAAAATCCATACCGATTTCGAAAAAGGCTTTATCCGCGCGGACGTGGTGAATTGGGAAATCCTCGTAGAACTCGGTTCTATCCCCGCCGCAAAGGAAAAGGGCAAGGTACGCTCGGAGGGTAAAGAATACGTTATGCAAGACGGCGACGTTGTTGAATATTACTTCAACGTTTCCAAGAGCAATAAATAACGCTTGAAACAATTATAAAAAGAGTTCAAATAAAATAAACGCGGGCGTGCGCTCCTTTTAAGGCATACCCGCGTTTTTCGTATTCTTTTTTGATTTATTTAGGAAAGTATATCCTCAAAATTATGTATAAATCGCGTATAACAATAGCACCAAACGCATTTTATTGGAGGTTTTCCTGCACGTATTCATCTAAAATGCGAGCCGCACTCGCTACCAAATCACTACACAAACGTTTTTGATAGTATTCTTTCGTACGGGGCTCAGCTACACCGCCCACTTCTACGGGAACTTGCATTTTTTCTAAAAGGTCGCCGCAGAGCAAATGCCCGTTTTCCGCCTCGAACTTCTTGCAAAGCCCTTGCACGATTTGATAGGTGTGCATTTTATTTTCGGCGGTGTTCTCCTCTTTTGCAAACAGCAACCCTACGATTGCCGCCATTCCGCTAAGCGCGCCGCAGGTTAAGCGTAAACGCCCCATTCCGCCCCCGAACGGCAAAGTAAGTTTCACGAGCGTCGCCTCATCCAACCCCGTAAGGTCGGCAAAAGCCAACGCAACCGCTTGCGAACAAGCATAACCTTGAAGAAAATATTCTTTTGCTCTTTCTTCTCTTGACATTTTTTCTATCTCCTGTTATAATTATTAGCGTATATGGAAAAAATCTTTTACACAAACCATAGCAAATACTCTACGACGGACGAAGCGCTACAATACGTATTCTCGCATTTTTTCGACGTGGAAAATCCCGTTATCGTCCGCAATGAAAATGGCAAAAAATACCTTTCAGAATGCAATAAACGCGTTTTTTTCTCCGTTTCGCATACCGAAGAAACCCTTTTTATCGCCGTTTCCGACGAAAACGTAGGTTTGGATGCGGAAAAAATGGACAGAACCCCCGTTTTCGAGCCGATTGTGAAAAAGTTTCCGCCAGACGAACGCGAGGAAATCCGTTCTACGCAAGATTTCTTACGCCATTGGACGGCAAGAGAATCGGCGGTAAAGTGGCTTGGAGGCGCGTTAGCGCACGATTTGTACAAGCTCTCTTTTATCGACGGAATTATCCGCTATGGAGAAGCGGCTCTGCCGAAAATAACGTTTCGGGAAATCGCAGGGCATATCCTTGCCGTATGCGGCGAAAGGGATTTTTCCCAAGTGGAAGCCCTGCCCTTTTGACGATTTACGCAATTTTGACGATTTGCACACGCTTTTTCGTTATTCCACTATTTTTATTATACTATTTTTTATTTCAAAACGCAAGTGTTTTATACAACTTAACAAAGACTTAACAGAGGTAAATTATGATTGGTGCAGTGATTGCAATGCAAAGCGAAGCGGATATTCTGCTTAATACTATGAAAATCAGCCGTTCTTTAACCGTGAGCGGCAAAAACGTACACGTTGGCAGTATCTTCGGCAAAGAAATTGCCGTATGCGTTTGCGGTGTAGGAAAGGTAAACGCCGCCCTCGGCGCACAACTTTTAATCAGTAAGTTCGACGCGCAAAAACTTTTTAATCTCGGCGTTGCAGGCGGCTTGAACGCTTCAACGGAACTTTGTTCCGTTTATCAAATCGGAGCGGCGGTTCAGTTCGATTTCGACTTAACACAGTTAAACGGTACGAAAATCGGAACTTTGGACGAGTATAGCGAAAATTATTTGCCGCTTAACACCTTAGAACTCCCCTTTGCCGTGAAAAAGCTCGGTACTTCCGACAGATTTAACGATTCCCCCGCAGATTATACGCTCTTGACACAAGAACTTGGCGCAGATATTCGGGATATGGAAGGCGCGGCTATCGTGCAAGCGGCTATTAAAGCCGAGCTTCCCGTCTACTCCGTAAAAGCCATTTCCGACGTTGCGGGGAGCGGCAGTACCACCGAACAGTTTTTAGTCAATAAAGATAAAGCCTTGAAAAACTTACAAGCGGCTCTGCCCGTGATTTTCGAGCAGTTGTAAATACCTGTTTAAGCCTGTTTTGAAGGTGGGCGCGTTCTACGCGCCTACGTTCTACGCAGCTATACACTACGAGCCTATACACTACGCGCCTATACGCGTTACGTATCATTTTATACGCACTAAGGACATACGTACTAAGGAGGAAATTATGGTCAATCTCGGGGATTGGAACGAAATACTCGCACCACTTTTCGCGGACGAGCGGTATTTGAAAATACGTCGGTTTTTAATCGAGGAATATAAAAACCACGTCGTATATCCGAATATGTACGATTTGTATAACTGTTTCCGTTATACGCAGTTTTCCGATTTGAAAGCGGTGATTTTAGGGCAAGACCCCTATCACAACGTCAATCAAGCCCACGGACTCTGCTTTTCCGTGCAAGACGGCGTGCCCAATCCTCCCTCGCTTGAAAATATTTTTAAGGAACTTCAATCGGATTTGGGATACGCGCGCCCTGCCTCGGGAAATCTTACCAAATGGGCAAAAGAAGGCGTTCTCCTTTTGAACACCTCCCTTTCCGTACGCGAACATCAAGCCAATTCCCACTCCAAATGCGGTTGGGCGTGGTTCACCGATAGCGTTATCAAGCTCGTTTCTAAGCGGAAAGAAAACGTCGTATTCATTCTTTGGGGCGGGAACGCTCGCAGTAAAAAACCGCTCATCGATACGTCGAAACACCTTATCTTGGAATGTGCCCACCCCTCGCCTTTATCCGCGTATAACGGGTTCTTCGGGTGTAAACACTTCTCGAAAACAAACGATTATTTAACGAAAAAAGGCTTAACGCCCATTGATTGGGATTTAACAAAATAAACTATATACTGCTTTATATAAAGGAAAGCGGAATGCAAATAATGCGTTCCGCTTTCTTTTATGCGTTCTATTGATTACATCAATTTGCTTAAAATTATCTTTAAGGCGTATTTACAATGCTCGTAAGTTAAGCCGCCTTGAAAATAAGCGGTGTACGGTTCTTTTACGGGCGCGTCGGCGGAAAGTTCGATAGAAGCTCCCTCGACAAAACACCCTGCCGCCATAATAACCTTGCTATCGTACCCTGGCATATCCCAAGGCTCTAAGGTTACGAAGCTGTCCACGGGCGAGGCTTCCTGCACCGATTGAATGAAATCACAAAGCTGCTTCGCCGTATCGAAACGAATAGCCCGCGTTATATCCGCAGGGGTTTTATCAAGCTTAGGAAAGTTTTCATACCCCAAAGCTTCCATACACTTCCCAATAAGCAAACTGCCCTTTATCGCTTGATTTACCACGTGCGGAGCAAGGAAAAGTCCCTGATAAAACAAGCGGTAACCGTAGGCGTACGAGCCGACCTCGTTCCCAATCGACAAGTCGGATCGTAGCCATG
>JAZRBK010000359.1:0-2504 GCA_045635025.1 Candidatus Scatosoma sp. | reverse complement strand
TTCGTAATCGTTTTTTAGAAGCGCCACTGAATTTTCTTGCGTAGTCATTGCCGGGTTCAGGGCGTTGATAACCGATTTTTTCTCGTCTAATTCCGTTTGCATAGCTGCAATTTCCGCTTTTGCGTTTTCCAACTCTTCGCTTTGAATAGGGGAAGCGGCAAGCGTTTCGTTCCGTTGCGTAAGCTCGGCGTTTTTGTCTTGTAAAATAACCAAAGAAGTCTTGGCTTCGTCAAGCTCGCGTTCCTTGTCGGAAAGCGCGGCGGTTTGTTTTTCTAAGAGTGTTTTTAGCTGAGTGATTTCGCCGTTTTGCCGTTCTAATTCCGCTTTTGCGCCCAAGATTTCCCGTTCCTTTTCGATAAGGGCGAGTTCTTTGGCTTCGATTTCGCTTTGTTTTTCGTCAAGCGCGCGTTGTTTTTCTTCCAATTCCCGCGTTTGCGCGTCAACCTTGTCTTTCAGTTCCTTAAAATCGGATTTTTGGAAACTTAAAGACGAACTCTGCGTCGAGAGGAGCGCCCGTTCTCTTTGCAGTTCGTTTTTGAGTGCGCTAAGTGCTTTTTTCTCCTCTTCAAGCGCGTTTTCTCTTGCCGCTAACGCGGATTTGAGTTCATTTAATTCCTTTTGCTTTTCGGTGATGAACGAGAAATCGTAATGCGCGTCGCCGTCGGAAATTAAGCTGTCGATAATCGTGCGGGAATATTCCCATTCGGAAAGATTTTTTTCAATCACCCGTCTACCTGCTTCCGTGAGGGTGAAGTACTTTCTTTGACCGCCGTTAGAAAATTCGCCGTTATACGATTTTACGTATTCGGCTTTTCCTAAACGTTTGAGGGCGCTATAAAGGGTGGGTTGTTTTAAGGAATACATACCGCCGCTTTTGCGTTCGATTTCGCTGATGATTTCATAACCGTATTTGTCGCCGTCGTAAAGACTGCGCAAAATAATCGTGTCGATGTGTCCGCGGATAAGGTCGGAGCTAATATCAAGGTTTTGCTCTTCGCCTCCCGTGAGCGTGTTTTCGTCGCGATTTACGTCTTCTTGGAGCAATTCGTTCATATCTTCCTCCTGTGTGAGTTTTTTGAGGTAAATTGTCTGACAGAATACTGCTTTGTCAGATAGACTACCGTGAAAAATAAAGGGAATGCGCGTTTACGTTCACGATACGTCTATATAAGTATTATATCACATATAGAAGAATATGTCAATCGTATAATAGACAAAAAACGACCGAAAAAGCGAAAAAACGGCGGATATTTTTGATTTTTTCACCTTTCCGCCACGGGCATTTTATTGACATTTTTTGGAAATTAAAGTATAATAAATACGCTATGAAAAAATACGAACATACAAAGCGGTTTTTACCTAAATATTGCGAGGTGGATTTCAAGGACGAATTGAAAATCTCCACCGTACTTTCGTATATGGAAGAGGTGGCTTGTTCAAGCGCGGACGAGCTGGGTTTCGGCTACGAATACGTAAAGGGGAAAGGTTACGCCTTTTTCGTGTCGAGTATTTGCTGTGAGTTTTATAAAGCGATACCGCTTGGACGGGAGGTAGTAATAAAAACTTGGCCTACGCCGCCTACTTACGTGATTTTTGGCAGGGAATACGCCTTTGAAACGCCGAAAGGCGAGGTAATGATGAAAGCTTCTTCCCGTTGGTGTTTGATGGATATGTCGACGGGGAAAATATTGCAATCGAAAGCGATTGACAATCAGGATTATTCCACGTATAACGATACGAAACTTTTAGAGAACGTGCAATGGAAGCAGCCCGCGTTCCCCGCGGAAGAGGGAGAACTGCGTTTTACGATTACGGTGGCGAACTCCGAATACGACCATAATATGCACGTGAACAATACCCGATACGCGGATTACTGTTTGAATTGTTTTACGGTAAGCGAGCTTGCGAAAAGCCGTTTGAAAGGGTTTTCTATCAATTACGTAAAGCAATGCAAAGAGGGGGAAACGCTTCGTTTTTACCGAAAGCAAGGGGAAAACGGCTGGCAAATCCGCGGCGAGAACGGGCAAGGCGAGGCGGTCGTGTTCGCGTCGGTGGTTTTTGAGAATTAGGGGTAACCCCTTTGCGCCCAAAAGCTTGTTTCGGCGGATTTCGGCGAGCGCCGAATGCGGGCGGGTAAAAAGCCTTGTTACTTGTGAATGCGGTACGATTGATAGATATAGAAGCGTGAATGAACCGAGAAAATCGGGAGGGCGGAATGCGAAAGAACGGAATCGATAAAAAAATAACTCCCATCGTCGGCGGCGTTTGTGCTCCCGACGGTTTTTCTGCGGGCGGGGTACGTTGCGGCGTTGCGGCTCAAAACACGCCCTTTTACGATGAGAACAGGGAAGATATTGCGTTGATTTTAGCGGAAAAACGCGTGCCTACCGCTTGCGTGTTTACGCGTGGAAAAACGGTCGGCGCGCCCGTGTTGGTTACGAAAAAACATTTACAAACGGGCTATGCTCGCGCGGCGTTTATCAATAGCGGCGTGGCGAACGTAC
>JAZRBK010000358.1:0-2735 GCA_045635025.1 Candidatus Scatosoma sp. | reverse complement strand
GCAATGTGAGGGGGTGCGAAATATTAACTTTCTATCCCCGTTCGGTAATGAGCCGAACAGCAAATGCACAAAAAACAAAAATTCTTTAAAGGAGAAAAAACAATGAAAAAAAGATTTTTATGTCTTGCACTCGTGCTTGTAATGCTCGTTGGAATCATTCCGTTCTCGGCAATTACAGCATTTGCGGCAGACCCCACATCGCCACAATCAAATGATGTGGAAACTGTAACAGTTACTACATACGGCGAATTGAGAGAAGCATTGGCTGCTGAAGGTGATGCAAATATCGTTCTTGGTGCGGATGTTTCAAAAATAGTTGAAAAGGTTGAAAAGGTTTATGTGGCAGCCGTATCAAGCTGGTTTAACGGTTGCGATTTGCCCGAAGGTACTATTCGTGTCGAAGGTGCCCCCAACGTTGTAAACGATGACAAAATACTTTATGCAAGAATTTTAGAAAATTCCGATGTTTTAATGACAGCAAAAGGCAATAAAACGCTTAATTTGAACGGTCACAACATTTTGGCTCAACTTAAATTTGTATGTAATAGAGTTACCTATGACGGAACAGTTTCTTCTTATACGATAGAGAATTATTTCGAGCCACTTAGCCTTATAAAGGTAGCGACAGGAGCAACGCTTAATCTTGATGATACAAGTAGTGGAACACCGGGAAGCATTTTCTTTGACTCCACTATGCCTGGCACACCCGGCGCTGGTGCAGCATCAGGATATCGTACCATATATAGAGGTCAGCAGGTACGCGATATATTTGCGGTTTACGGCACTCTCAATGTATTCAATGGTATAATTGAAGCAGGAAGAAGCAAAGAACAATGGATTTATGACGGTACTATTGACCCAGCTATATGGGAACAAGCCGGCTATAATGGTACGGGCGGTACAACATATGATTCTATTGGAAGTTTTTTAAGAAAATTCAATGATTATGCTTATCAACAAATTTGGGGATCTGCCGTAAATGTTTACGAAGGCGGCACATTCAACTCCTTTGGTGGTTATTACTATGGCAGAGGCGAAGGATATTTCGGCTCTGGCTGGTGGAATGACGATATTTATGTTTACGATTCAGAATTTGACAGAGATGACCACACTTATTATGCCGAAAAGAAAGACCAAAATTACTGCCGTGATGAAGTCATTTATGTAGAAGGAAAATGTAATGTAAACATTTACGGTGGTTACTTTGAAGGTAAGGGCGGTGCTAACGTCTTTGGCGGAAATCCGTCTTGGGTGAAGGCATATGGCGGCGAGTTCAAAAACCATAAGGTTGATTATGTAAGATGTCCTGATGCAATGGCATCAAATGATCTTGATGAAGATATTCCCCTCGTTGGATTCTGGTTTGACGAGCCCATTACTGCTGTTGTAATCACAGGCTCTTATGGTGAAATCGGTCTTGATGAAAGCGCCTACAAGGATTGGAGCGAAAGTGGACTTGGTATAAAAAATGCTTTCGTGAACGGAGAAGCGCGCACGGACGGTGAAATCGTACCTGTTAAGTTGAAGGACGGCACCGCAAGCATTAAATTTGAATGGAACGGCTTGAGCGAAAATTATGAAAAGGCAGGCTGCAAGCTCTATCCCGTTGTTCAATACTATCTTGGCGAAACAAAGGGACTTCACCCCTATGAAGTTGTTGATAATTCCGCTATTATTACTACACCTCTTTCTTATGAAGGTCAGAAGTCAACCTTCAAGTTTGACCTCTATTTGCTTATGCCCAATGGCAAGCAGGTGAATATTGGTAGCCATACGGTTGTTGTCAGTGTTGAGAAGGAAGAGATAGAGAGCGTAAGTATTTCCCTTGACACACTTGTTGGTGGAACGACTCCTGCAAATTATGAAGGCAAAGTAAACACTACGGGAGTTTCCATCGCAGAGGAAGCTTGGTACGAGTATAACGACGGCTCGCTTAAAAAGATGAATGATAGCGACAAGTTTGTTGCAGGCAATCAGTATGTTTACGGCGTAACCTTTGCCTTTGACTCGGGCTATAGATTTAATCCTTTTACGACAGTAAATATCAACGGCATTGCAGCTCGCAAGAATGGCGACTACTTCCATTGGACGAGTGCTGTAATGACGGCAAAGGCTGAACTTGTGGCAAAGGCGCAAAATGACGTTACTTCCGCAACAGTGAAATACAATGATTACGCGCAGTTTGTTGTAGATGTAAACGGTGGTTCGGGCTCTCCCACTTACACTTGGACAAAGAGCGAAGGCGCGCCTAATATTGTAGCAGGCGGTGCGGATTATCAACACCATATCGACGTAAAAGGCACGCAAAACGGTACGTTTACTTATACTTGCGTTGTAACGGACGGCGCTGAAACGCAAACGGTAACGTTCACTCTTATCGTGCAAGAGCAAGTTACTTATTACGCGGCTGCTCCCGACATTAACGGTTTGGTAGGGACAGGCAATAAATTTGTCGATTTGCTTGTCGGCGAATCGGTAACGCTTATCCCCGATTACGTATTGATTGAAAACAACTATGAAGTATTGGATTCTAATTTAACCCCCAGAAAAGGAACAATCTCTATTTCTTGGTGGATTTTCACCCTTGATGACGGTACGGGCGTAACCATTACCGCTGACCAACTCGTGGTAGACGATGACGTAGCCGATTACTTAAATACAAGCAAGACTGGTCGCTATTACGTGCAAATACAAATCACCAACTACGTTGACGATTCTGAATATGGCTCTGCAAC
>JAZRBK010000357.1:0-1545 GCA_045635025.1 Candidatus Scatosoma sp. | reverse complement strand
CATTCGGCGTATAACAGTTCCCGTTACGTAATCGGAAAACCAGGCGTAATCTACGAGGTTCTGCAAGGCCATAAAGTGTGCTCTGTAAGTCATACAAACACTTTTTGTCGAAAAAGCTTGGCGTATAAAAACGGCTATAAGAAAATTATAACCTACCAGCTTGGGTACAGTTTTTTATACGGCGCAACGAAAGAGGACGATTGGATAAACGGAAAGGGAAAATCCTTTTTACCGGCGGAAATTCAAGACAAGGAAACTATTTTTTATGCAAGGCCTAATCGTAAGTTGGTTCTCAAAAATAAGGGTAATGCAAAAATTATCAAACAGGACGAAAACAGCTTACTAATTGATTTGGGCGAAGAAATGGTGGGCTGTCCCGTTTTGGATTTTTGTTCCACGTGCAATCAGAAAATTCGTGTGGATTTTGGCGAACATATCATAGACGGACACGTTCGTAGAATTATCGGCGTAAGAGATTTTAGTTTTGAATATATTGCAAAACAAGGGCAAAATAATTATGTGAACTATATGCTACGGTTGGGATGCAGATATTTGGAAGTCTATTCGGAGTTCCCTATTGACGTGCAATATATCGGATTGCTTCCGCAAGTATATCCCGTGCAGGAAAAAGCGGTTCAATTAAAGGATGAAAACGACCAAAAGATATATGATTTATGTGTAAATACATTGCGCCTTTGTATGATGGAGCATTACGTGGATTGTCCGTGGCGTGAGCAGTGCTTATATGCCTTCGATTCTCGCAATCAAATGCTTTGCGGTTATTATGCGTTTGAAAATGGAAACGCCGAATACGCACGGTCGAATTTGAAGTTGATGAGCGAAGATCGGCGCGAAGACGGGTTATTATCCATTTGCTATCCTTGTGGCGTGGATTTGACGATACCATCCTTTTCGCTGTATTATTTTTTAGCGGTGCGTGAGTATATCGAGCATACAAGAGACGTAAAGTTTGCGGAAGAAATTTACGATAAATTATTGTCCATATTACAGCCGTTTGTGGGGAATATACAAGACGGATTATTGTGTAAATTCTCAGACGCATGCCATTGGAATTTTTACGATTGTTCGTCTTATTTAAGTGGCGACTTGCATGGGGAAAAGGGCAAGGGGCCAGATTTAATCATCAATACATTGTTTATTTTCGCGTTGCAAAACTTGCGGAGGATAAACGAGCTTATCGGCAGAGAATTTACATATTCTGATTTGATGGAAAGTATTTCAATCAATACGAAGCAGACGTTCTTCCGTGAAGAGAAAGGGTTGTTTGCCTTGACGGCGCAAGGTGAAGAATTCACCGTTTTAGGAAATTCACTTGCGATTTTAACGGGATTGGTAGATCACCAAACAAGGCAAAAAATTTGCGAACAAATCGTTAAAGGCAATTTAATAGAATGTTCTTTGAGTATGAAGGCGTTTAAGTACGACGCGTTGTTGGCGACGGACACGGAAAAATATAGGGAGTTTGTTTTATCAAATATCCGCGAAGATTATCAGGTAATGCTTGATGCAAAAACAAGCGCGGTG
>JAZRBK010000356.1:0-1264 GCA_045635025.1 Candidatus Scatosoma sp. | reverse complement strand
ATTCGAGAGTACGGAAATCACGCCCGCGCCACCGCAAGCAAGAATGGGCAAATTGAGTGCATCCTCGCCCGAATACACGTCGCATTTCTCGCGTACAAGACGGAACGTTTCCATCGTCTTGCTCATATTCCCGCCTGCGTCTTTAATACCCGCGATATTGGGAATGTCCGCGATTTTCGCCATCGTAGCGGGTTGGATTTCTACGCCCGTACGCCCGGGAACGTTATACGCGATTACGGGAATGCTAACCGCCTCACAAATCGCCTTGTAATATTCCACGAGCCCTTTTTGCGTGCATTTATTATAGTAGGGGGTAACGGCAAGCAAACCGTCCGCACCGAAGCTTTCGGCTTTTTTCGCTGTCATAACCGCGTCGGCGGTGTTATTACTGCCGCAACCGAAGATAACCTTACATCTGCCCGCTACCTTTTTCACGGCGTATGCCATAAGTTCGTGTTCTTCCTCGAACGACATCGTAGAGGGCTCGCCCGTCGTACCGAGTAAAATTAGCGCGTCCGTGCCGCCTGCAATCTGGTTTTCGATAAGTTGCCCGTAAACCTCGTAATTTACGCCGTTTTCGTCGAACGGGGTTATCAGCGCCGTACCGCTACCTTGAAAAAATCCTTTCATATATCCATTCTCCCTAATGTATTATATTCTCGTTGTAAAAAGATTGTTTGAGCGCGTTAGCTCTGCAAAAATTGGTTTGGGCTAACGCTTTTTGCTTTCGCTTAATCGAAATAGCCCTTTGCCGCCAAGAGTTCGGCAAGGAGCACCGCGCCGCCCGCCGCACCGCGTAAGGTGTTGTGGGAAAGTCCGACGAACTTATAATCGAATACGGTGTCCTCGCGCAAACGACCGACGGTAACGCTCATACCGTTGCCTTCCATTCTGTCCAGCTTTGCTTGGGGACGGTTGTCTTCCTCGAAATAGCGGATAAACTGCGCGGGAGCGGAGGGGAGCTGCAATTCTTGCGGAACGCCCTTAAAGTTCGCCCAAGCGGCGAGGATTTCCTCTTTCGTCGGCTTTTTATCGAAGCGAACGAAAACCGCCGCCGTATGCCCGTCGGAAACGGGTACGCGCAAGCATTGTGCCGTGATAGCGGGGGAGGTTGCGGAAACGATTTCGCCGTTCTTTACTTCGCCCCAGATTTTGAGCGGTTCTTTTTCGCTCTTTTCCTCTTCTCCGCCGATATAGGGGATGACGTTATCGAGGATTTCGGGCATCGTCTTAAACGTTTTGCCTGCACCGGAAATGGCTTGAT
>JAZRBK010000355.1:0-3443 GCA_045635025.1 Candidatus Scatosoma sp. | reverse complement strand
CGCAAAAAACGGCTTTACGCAAGTATCGTATTTCCCTTTTCGCCCTGCTTTCTTTTTTTCTTCCATTTCCACCGCCCTCTTTTATTTTTCGTCGTGTACCTTTTCTTTCAAAATATCAATATCCTTTTCCGCTCGATACATACGGAAAATAAGGTTATTATGCGTTTGCACTTTCTTTTCAAGCTCATCAATACGGTAAATCGTCTTTGAATTTCCAACCGCTACCGTAATAATTACCCCTGCAAGCGTGAAAATTCCCGTCCAAATTTCCGCCGTCATATAATCAACCTTTCTTTTTATGAAATTACAAAAATTATATTTATATAGCGTTTCCAACAATTACCATATAGCACATTTTTAATTATTTGTCAAGCGTTTTTTGAAAATTCGATTAAATCCCCGAAATCGGCACTCTAATAATGGGGTTATAATCAAATTCCTTTTTACTGCTTTTATCAATCCTTACAATGTCCTTGCCCCACTTCTTTTGTAATAAATCAAACTGCGCCTTTTCCGTCTTGTAATTCCGTATTACAGCACAACCGCCCGCTTGCTCGCTTTGCTTGCAATCGTAATGATATTTATTAAACCGTAAGATTTTGCGATATTTATTCAAATGCTGTAATGCCATATCATAATCCTCTTTTAACGGTATTCTTTCATCATAACGGCAAGCGCTCCCTTTTAAGTGACAAGAAAAAGGACCGAGGATAATTCCCGTCGTGCTAAATGGGCGCGAATGCTTATAATTCAAACTATCTTTGTTAAGGTTTACACCCCACAAATACGCGCCTATATCCTGCGCGGCAATCGTGCCATTATATATAAATTCCTCAAAATCCTCCGCCTCGACCTTGCGTTTTTCATACCCGAAATTACTATATTTCGATTTCTCGAAATGGTATATACCTTTCAAATCATCGTCGATAATACAAACAACGTCCGCACCGTCGGCAAATTCCTTTTCTAATATCTCATTCCTTGCTATGCTTACATTCCCTTGACGGCTCAATATCCCAAACCTTGCGCCGGTATTTTGCTTTTCATATTCGGGTAATTCCTCTTTCGATACCCATACTTTGCAAAAAGGGAGGTATTCAAGCGTTTTTACCTTTGGACGTTTATGCGACGGGCAATTTATACTAATTTTCACCGTATAGCCCTCCCGTCAATTTACTCAATGCCTCCGCACCGTCAATCACTCGCCCTATGCCTTTTACCTCTTTCTTGATCGTGCCATCTTTGCGCGTGCTGTACTCTTTTACCCGCTTGATTTCAAATAGGCTTTGCGCCTGTAACCAATCTATATCATTATCGAAAAACAAAACGATATAATTGTGATTTTCTTCAAGGCTTTGCGTAAACTCGATTTCGGGCTTTTCTTCCGCTTCCTCTTCCATTTCCTCAAATACGCTTTCGTCAAAGCCGAATGCCGTCATATCCACATCAAACGCCGTCAGTTCTTCAAGCTCCCTTTCCAACGCCGCGAAATCCCACTCGGCAAGCTCCGCCGTTTTGTTGTCCGCCAAACGGTACGCCTTTATTTGTTCGGGCGTTAAATCGTCCGCAACTACGCAAGGAACGGACGCAAGCCCCAAACGCTCCGCCGCCTTTTTCCGTGTATGCCCGCATATAATAACGTTGTTTTTGTCGATTACAAGCGGCACACGGAAACCGAATTGCTCTATACTTTCCGCCACCGCTTCCACCGCTCCGTCGTTTTGCCGTGGATTATTTTCGTATGCCTTTAATTCATTTATAGCAATTTGCAAAATTTGCACATTACCGCCGACCTTTCTTTTTTAGGGAATTTCCCTAATTAGGGATTTTCCCTAATTCCTATAACGCATTTGCGATTGCCTTTGCAACGAGCTTTACACCGAGCGCATTATATAACCTTGCGTCGAGTTCATTATCCACGAAACAAACCTCTACCAATACGGCAGGCATTGTCGTTTTCTTTATCACATAAAAACCGCTGCCGTCTTTTACGCCACGATTGCGGAAACCGAGTTTGTTAAGCTCCGCACATACACCGACAGCCGACGGCACTTTTTGACCTTTCCACGTATAACACTCAACGCCTTTACCACCGCCCGCATTGAAATGGATTGAAACGAATAAATCCGCGCCCGTCTTATTCGCCGTCTTTACCACCTGCGACAAATACGCCGATTGCGAACGCGCCTTATCTACGTTATCAATAACGACCGTATGCCCTTTCACTTTCAAATATTCCGCGACAAGCGCAACGACCTTTCGCGTTTCCGTGCTTTCGTTTATGTATCCGACCGCGCCGCTCCCTGCGCCGCTTTTGGTATGCCCTGCATTTAATACTATTTTCATAATATTCGCCCCTTTCTTACAATACGACACATATACGCGCCTTTATAATAAAATTTTATCATAAATGATTACAAAACGACACAAAAAAGCAAGGAATTTAATCCCTGCTTTCCGTTTTATATAATATCAATAAATTAAAGTCTTTATTTGTTACCCTTTAATAAGTAAACAATATGGATTATTACGAGAATACCGTTCAGCAGCCACGTTGACAGCGCACCGATAAGCAAGCCATAAACAACGAACAGCACCGCGCCGACGATATTTATTATTCGTACCTTTATCAAGTCTTTCATAAGGAACGACAAAAGCACGAATAACGTTCCTGCAATTCCTATTATCTCAAACCACGCCACGATCGCTCACCTGCTTTTGCTGAAACTCATACTCGTACGCACTTGCCTTTTTCGTTAAAAACGTCGTCAGCGGCAATATTGCAGCTTCGTACAGCATTTTCAAAGAAACCTGCAAAGCAATCATAATAAGTACGTCGGTTACGCTCATAATAGGATTAAACACCAAGAACGCAAGCGGCAAGTAAATACAGCTATCCGCCAACTCGCCCGCGAAACTTGATAAAATCGCCCTCAACGCAAATCCTTTATGATTTTGTAAACCCTTGTGTTTTTTCTTCATTCTTGCAAATACTTTATCGTTTACAAGGTCGCCAACGACAAACGCAATAAAACTTGCCATTGTACAGCTAAACGTTCCTATCAATATAGTATTAAACGCCTCCGCTTGCGCAGGTATAGCAGCAGGTAAGCAGGTCGCAAGGTAAAACACCCCGACAGCAAGTAAATTGATTACAAACGCTAAATAACAAGTAAAACGGCTCCATTTGTACCCGTACACTTCGCTGAACAAATCCGACAGTATATAGGTAATCGGGAATACCACGACGGCGCAGGTCATACCAAAGCCGAAGAAATTAAACAGCCGCGCGGAAATGATATTTGAAATCATAAGCGCACCGACAAACAGCACCGTGAGCAATACTTGCAGCACGCTTACGGGCTTTTCAAAAGTAAAAAGGTTTTTTAATTTTTCTTTCATTTTTTGCCTCCATTAGTTTTTTATAGTTGATTTTCGCATAC
>JAZRBK010000354.1:0-2802 GCA_045635025.1 Candidatus Scatosoma sp. | reverse complement strand
GAGGTCACCTACACGGTCATCCACTATGCGCAGAATATTGCTGATGATAACTACACTGAGGCTGCCCGCGAGACCATGACGGGTCTGACCAAGACGCAGGTGGCGGAGGTGGCGCTGGATAAGCGTAACCTGACCAGCTCACCTAACAATACAGGCTTTAATCCCTCCGGCTTCTTCTCTCTGGTTTATGAGAAGGCCAATATTGCTGCGGACGGCAGCACCGTTGTGGAAGTGTATTACGACCGCAATTACTATCTGCTGAGCTTTGATCTGAGCGGCGGTTATGGCGTGGAGCCCATCTATGCCCGCTATGGCACGCCGGTTGGCGCTGTTGCTATCCCGACACGGGCGGGCTATACCTTTGACGGGTGGTATACGGATAGTGCGTTTACGAACAAGGTGACGGAGATTTCTGCCGAACAAACGGGTGATATCACGCTCTATGCGAAGTTTAATAAGGTTTACCGTAAGTTTAACATCACTTACGTGACGGAAAACGGTACGCATTCTAACCCTGCAACGTATACGGAGGGTACGGCGCTTACGCTGACGGATGCGAGCAAGACGGATTATGCTTTCGGCGGTTGGTATACGGATATCGCCTTTACGAATAAAGTAACGGAAATTTCTGCTACGCAAACGGGGGATATTACGCTGTATGCGAAGTTTACAAAAATCCCGAAGGTATATAGTATCACTTACGTCGTGGATGGCGGCGTGCATGGAAACCCTGAAAACTATACGGAAGGCTCGGCAGTTGCATTGACGAATGCCATGAAGACGGGCTATACGTTCGACGGTTGGTATTTGGATGAAACGTTCAGCGAACAGATTACGGAAATTCTCTCCACGCAAACGGGCGATATTACGCTTTATGCGAAGTTCACCAAGATTTTGCAAACGTTCAACGTAACGTACGAAGCAGACGGCGGCGAACATTCTAACCCTGCAACCTATACGGAAGGCACGGCAGTTGCATTGGAAGATGCAAGCAAGGAAGGCTATACCTTTGAGGGCTGGTATACGGATAGCGCGTTTGAAAATAAGGTGACGGAAATTTCCGCTACGCAGACGGGCGATATTACGCTGTATGCGAAGTTTACGGAAATCGTGGTCCCTGACGATAGCGGTTCCGACGATTCCAGCAACACCGATGATTCGGGTAACACTGATGATTCAAGCAGTTCGGATAATGAAGCACAAGAAACTGGCGGTTGCTCGGGTACGCTTTCCATGGGCATCGGCGCGTTTGGTCTCGTGCTTGCAGTAGGCGCATTGCTTGCAAAGAAAAAAGAAGATTGAGTTTAAGGATTTAAAAACTCTTTCGTAATGAAAGCGCGGGAGAGAGCAAAAATAGCTCTCTCCTTGTGCTTGTTGTTCTAAAACTTGACAAATCGTGAAAAATGTAAGATAATAAACGAGGGGTCGTTATGGAAAAATTTATTTTAAAAGATCATTTAAATCATAGAGCATATGCTTGGCCGCAAACGGTACTCAGTTATTCGCAACGTGGGGAAATGCCCATTGTGGGGGAAGATGCCTTATATAGAAACGGTGAGCCGATTTCGTATCAGGCGGAAAAAACGGACGGCGGTTATACGCTGAAACTTTTAAGCGATTTGCCGCGCGGCGAAAAGTATGTGTTTGAATGGAAAAAGGGGAACAGTCCGTCAACGCCTTTGGGGAAAGAGGGCTTGGATAATGGTTTCCTTTGCATGGAAAGCGTAGAAAACGGCTTGGTGAAAATTGTTCGTCAAGACGGTCTTTTCTGTGTGTTTTCCTTGATAACTACGAAAAAAATTCTGTCGGTTGCGGAACGGATAACAGGCGGCGCGATTGAAAAAGTGCTGGAAAAGACGTTGACGTTTACAGACGGTAGCAAATATATATTTACAGTAAAGATTAAAACGGGGCTGGACTACGTAGAAATTTACGAGGATATGCAGGATTTTCTTGCGGACGGGTCGCTTTTGAGCGCAACGTGGGGTGGGTTTGCTCCGCGCTATCGCTTTGCGCCTGAACGTGGGACGGAGCATGTGGACGAATACTTAAAAGAAGATGGTAGTTTGCCTTTCCATATGGCGCCTCATGCGGATGGTGGACGTTTGCGTGACCAAAAAGGGATTGCATACGAGGATAAGCAAAAAGGCGTATGGCTGGGGTTCTTGTTCCACGATTTATCGGCTTGTGGCGATGGGGATTATACAATTGGCTGTTCGAGTAAGAATATGCTTTTTACGCTGTATGAGCAGAGTTGGACGGCGCCTTTGCAAGGGAAAACGCGCGCCTTTATGTGTATTTTGTGTGGGGACAAGCCTGCAGACACTTTGCTTACGCATTATATTAAATATTATAGCCATGTCAGCTTGGATGCGGTGAAGGATTGGGCGCTTGATTGGGAGGACGAGCAAAGCGAATATCCGAAGTATTATACGGTAAAGCCTGACACGACGACGGTGACGTTTTTTGTGAACCGAAAAGGTAAGCCTTTCCCCGAAGACATGCTGAAAATGGTAGACGAATACAGCACACGCTTTGCTTGTTTTGAAATCTTTGATCCCGTCAGCTGTCGAACGTTTATTTACGATTGGGCACCGATTTTCGATATGACGGCGTCGAGGATGACGAAGGAAGAATTTGATCATGCTCGCGCAGCAATGGTGTTTACTTGCTATGTGTTATCGCAGGAAAACTTTTTCCCGATAGACATTTTGCTTGCGGGGCATCCTAACTTTTTGACGGACGTATTGGGTACGGTGGGAATTTTTGCGGCGATTTTAGGGAAACGCCACCCTGCCTATC
>JAZRBK010000353.1:0-4886 GCA_045635025.1 Candidatus Scatosoma sp. | reverse complement strand
CAAGGCAGAACGCAAGAAATTAAAGACAGGGTATTGCATTTGTAATGAATTATGCAACGATTAAATGGACGGATATAGCCAACGGCGAGGGAGTGCGGATTTCCCTGTTCGTGTCGGGATGTACCCACCATTGTAAAAATTGCTTTAATCAAGTTGCTTGGGATTTTAACTACGGAGAACCGTTTACGGGTGAGGTAGCGGAAAAAATCTTTTCCGAACTCGCTTCTTCGTATATCGCAGGCGTATCCCTGCTCGGAGGTGAACCGTTAGAACCGCAAAACCAAGAAGCGCTCTTGCCTTTCGTGCAGGAATTAAAGCGTAGATATCCGCAAAAGACCGTTTGGTGTTATACGGGGTATACGCTCGACGAGAGAACGGGTACGCTTTGCGAAACGGAAAAGAATACCGCGTTTACGAAAGAGCTCATCTCACTTTTCGACGTGCTTGTGGACGGTGCGTACGTAGAGGAGTTAAAGGATATACGCTTGAAGTTTCGGGGTTCGGCGAACCAAAGGGTTATCGACGTGCAAAAGACGCTGAAAAAAGGGGAGTGTGTTCCCTATCTGGAATAAGAAAGATTCCGTCGCATACAATAAAGTATGACGACGGATTTTTTTCGCAAAAAACGGTATTTACGTCCGCTTTTCTATGCGGTAGCTTTATTGTTTACCGTGGCTACGCTTTTATACGCGTATGCATTGACAGGCGTTAAGACGGTGGACGTTTATAAATATTTTCATTTTTTAGTATCGGCTTCTACGCATATCGAAGCAAGTACGCATCAAGTATCGCTTGACGGCGGAGCGGGTTACGCATTACGCCGCGCCGAACGCGAATACGTAGCCTATCACGTATATATGCAAAGTACGGACGGCGAACGGGCTTTGAAAGCGGTTTCTCTGCAAGGGGAAGAGGTGGAGCTTGTGTCCGTCGGCGTAGAGAAACTCTACTTGAAAACGCGTGAGGAGAAAAGGAACGCGCAAACGCTTTTAGACGGTATGGAGCTTTTATACGCGTATATTCGGATTTTAAGCGACGAGATAGCAAGACTGGACGGTGGAGCTACACAAGAATCCAGTAAACGGGTTTTGAACGAGCTTTCTAATCAACTTTCTTATGCCGAAAAGGCGTATGCAGAGCGTTTTTCGGGGCTTTCTTCCGTTTGCAGCGCGTTGGCGCAAGGGTTGAATGAACGGACGGAAGGGATAGTTTATACACAAGATTTGCGGTATTTGCTTTGTGAAAGTTGCGTTGCATACGTAGGCTTAGGGGAGGAGTATGCTCTTTAACGATTAATTTTCTCAAAAAGATTGATTTTTTTTGAAAAACCGAGAAAAAACGCTTGCTTTTTTCTTTTCGATAGGGTATAATAAACAAGCTGTCGCAAAGAGAGCAAGAAAATTGAATGCTACTGTGGCTCAGTCGGTAGAGCAGCTGATTCGTAATCAGCAGGTCGCCGGTTCAAGTCCGGCCAGTAGCTCCAAAGCAGAACGGTTGATTGATTTCAACCGTTTTGTTTTTTGTATACTTGAACCGTCCAGACCTGATGATTAAAAGACGGGGTCCCCGAAAATGAAAGCATTTTTGGGGTGGGCAATAGGTCGCCGGTTCAAGTCCGGCCAGTAGCTCCAAAAAAAGGAAAGCGTATCTGCGCTTTCCTTTTTTTGTGTAATCAGCTTTTTGTATCAATAAAAAATATTCCTTTCGTTCTTTGACGTGTCGCTTAATAAAGCGTAGACTTGCTCGGCGAAAATATCCCGTTTCACACAACGGCTCGCAATTTCATCAAGCGATTCTTCGTCGCGGCGGCGAATGAGAACGGGAAAAGGGCTTTCGGCGAGAGCAGAGAGTACGTCGCTACGCGCTTTGTTTGCCGCTAAAACGCGAAGATACAAGTTTGCTTGCAGGCTTTCCCGAATAAGGGTTTCGTTGATATTTAAGAGGTTTTGCAGGGCTATTCTGCGAATACGCGAGCCCGTATACCGTGCGTTTGTGAGCGAAGAAACGGGTTCGTCTGTTTCCGCCACCCGCTTAAAGGCGTTTTCCAACCCTTCCGTGCAATCGCAAACGCTTGCGATTTCTTTCTCGGAATGAGCTAAAAGTGCGTATTTTTCCAAGCTCTCCAAGCGGTTTTCCATTTTTGTTGGCAAATCGCGAAGAACGAAATCGGGCAGATTTCCCTTGGGTAAAATACCGCTTGCAATCGCGCTGCGGATTGCCGTTGCGGAAGAGTAATTTTCCTGTAAATCGTTATCTAAATAAGCGCTGCCTTTTCGTAAAATCGGCAAAATCCGAACGCTCGGTCGGTAGGAAAGCAAAGCTTTCGTGTACTCAATTCCAAGTACGTTGTTCGGAGAAGAGAGTAACGCTTCGTCGATTTGTCCGCTCCAAGCCTGTGCGCGCGCTCTTGCATAGCTCAAACCCGATTTTGATAACCGTTTGATTTCTGTGGAAACGGAGTTCGGCTCGTTTGAAAGGAGTTTTGCGGCTCGCCAAAAAGATTCTGCGTCTGCCGTTTCCGCGCCGAAGCAAAGCGTTTCTAAGCTCGGCACGGAGGTAAGCAGTTTTACCGCGCCTTTTGCAAAGAGCTCGGCGTTCGAGGTGGCAAAGGGGGTGGGCAGTTCGATAACGGCATCCGCCCCCGCCGCTACGGCGTGTTTTGCCCGAACGTATTTATCCAAAATCGCCGCCTCGCCGCGTTGTGTGAAGTTACCGCTCATTATGCAAAGAATAGCGTCCGCGCCCGAAAGTGCGCGCGCTTGTTCAAGCTGGTAAAGATGCCCGTTATGGAAAGGGTTATATTCACAAATTATCCCGCAGATTTTCATTTTTATACTTTTCATTTCCTTTACTTTCAGTAAAATGTGTGCTATAATTAAAAGGACGGGGTAAAGAAACACGTTTTTTACCTTTTAATATCTTTATTATACACGAAACGGAAAAATAAATAAAGCGTTTCAAGGAGAAAAAGTATGAAAAATATTCTTGAAGAAATTAAGGCAAAGGCAAAAGCTCTTTCGAAAACGATTGTGCTTTGTGAGGGCGAAGATAAAAGAGTCGTACAAGCCGCAGCCGACGCAACCAAAGAGGGCGTAGCAAAAATCGTTCTGCTCGGAAACGAAGCGGAAATTAAAGCGGCAAATCCCGACGTGGATTTGACGGGCGTGCAAATCGTAGACCCGCTCACGAGCGACAAATTGCCTGAGTATAACGCGAAACTTTGCGAGCTCCGCGCTTCCAAGGGTATGACCCCCGAACAGGCGGCGAAACTCTTGTCGGACGGAACGTATTTCGGCGCTATGATGTTGAAAATGGGAGACGTAGACGGGCTCGTTTCGGGTGCGTGCCATTCGACGGCGAATACGCTTCGTCCCGGGCTTCAAATTATCAAGACGGCAAAGGGCGCTTCGTCGGTGTCGAGTTTCAACTTAATGATTTGTCCCCCGCAAGGGAATATATACTGTCCTGACGACCTCGTTATTTTCGCCGATTGCGGGTTAAATCCCACGTATACGAGCGAAGGACTTGCCGATTGCGCGATTGCGACGGCGAATTCCGCTAAGGCGATTGCGGGTATCGAGCCGAGAGTAGCTATGCTCTCTTTCTCCACGTTCGGTAGCGCGAAACACGACAACGTTACGCTTGTAAGCGAGGCGGTTAAGATTGCAAAAGAGAAAGCACCCGATTTAAAAATCGACGGAGAAATGCAATTCGACGCGGCAATCGTGCCTTCCGTTGCGGCTTTGAAAGCACCCAATTCCGAAGTGGCTGGCCACGCGAACGTGTTTATTTTCCCCGATTTACAAGCGGGCAATATCGGTTATAAAATTGCAGAACGGCTCGGCGGGTTTATGGCGGTAGGTCCGATTTGCCAAGGCTTTGCAAAACCGCTCAACGACCTTTCGCGCGGTTGTAAGTCGGACGATATCGTAGCGGCTATTGCGATTACGGCACTTCAAACGCAACTTTGATAATAAGGAGATAAAAAATGAAAGTATTGGTTATCAATTCGGGTAGTTCGTCCTTAAAATATCAACTTATCGATATGGAAACGGAAGGGGTTATCGCAAAAGGCAACTGCGAACGTATCGGTATCGACGGTTCGAAACTGACCCATAAGGCGAAAGGACAGGAAGTCGTCGTAGAGCAAGCTATGCCCGACCATAACGTAGCCGTTGCACTCGTTTTGAAAGCGTTGACGGATAAAGCTACGGGCGTAATCGCCTCTATGGACGAAATCGACGCGGTAGGACACCGTGCGGTAGCTTCGGGGGAGGTGTTCAAAAAACCGACGCTGGTTAGCGACGAGGTTATGGAGAAAATGGAAGAACTTTGCGACCTCGCGCCCTTACATAACCCTGCCGCTATCGTAGGCGTAAAGGCTTGCAGAAACGCTATGCCGAACACGCCGATGGCGCTCGTGTTCGATACGAGTTTCCATTTCACGATGCCCGATTACGCGTATATGTACGCGATTGCATACGAACATTATGAAAAATATTCTATTCGCCGTTACGGTTTCCACGGAACGAGCCATAAGTTTGTTTCCCAAGAAGCGGCGAAATATTTAGGAAAGAAACCCGAAGAGGTTAAAGTTATTACTTGTCATCTGGGCAACGGTTCTTCGATAGCGGCGGTAAACGGCGGAAAGTGCGTGGATACGTCTATGGGCTTCACGCCTTTAGCGGGTGTGCCGATGGGTACGCGTAGCGGCGATATCGATTTTGGCGCGGCGGAGTATATCGCAAAGAAAGAGGGCAAGGATATAGCCGAGGTTCTTACATATTTGAACAAGCAATGCGGTATGGCGGGCGTTTCTGGTGTTTCGAGCGATTTCCGCGATTTGACGGCGGCTGCCGATAACGGCAATAAGCGAGCAAAATTAG
>JAZRBK010000352.1:0-5506 GCA_045635025.1 Candidatus Scatosoma sp. | reverse complement strand
TTTATCCTTTTGTAATGGTTTAATTGTTTGTTATTAAAGTTATCCGTAAACGCCTTGCGTGAGTGGTACATAGACGTACGTGAGCAAGAAAAAACGTAAGTTTGACGCCGAATTGCGACGTATATACGCCGTTTTCAACCGCCGATTTGAACTTTCAACCCACTCTCCTCCGCAACGGATAATAAGTATTCCATTTTTTCTTTGGAAGGAGGCTCGATGTCTTGCAAGGAATAACTTCTTCCAAGCCCTTCGTACTTATCCTGTCCAAGCCGATGATAGGGCAAAAGATGATGTTCTTTTACGTTTGTAAGGCTTGCCGCAAACTTAGCAATCGCTCTGATTTCTTCGGGGGTATCGTTAAAGGTAGGAACGACGGGAGTACGGATAATCAATTCCACGTCGCTTGCCGCTATTTTGCGCGCGTTTTCTAAAATGCGCTCGTTGCCCGCCGTCGTGTATTCCCTGTGTTTTCCCGAATCCATATGCTTAATATCGAGCAAATACAAATCCAAATACGGTAAAATCCCCTCGATATGCTCCCAAGGCGCGTTACCCGTCGATTCCACCGCCGTATGCAAGCCGTTTTCCTTACAAGCACGGAGCAAATCCCGAGCAAATTCGGGTTGTGCAAGAATCTCCCCGCCCGAGAGCGTAACGCCCCCGCCGCTACGGCGGTAATACGGGCTATCCGCTAAGATTTCAGGCAGGATTTCCTCTACGGTTACGTCCTTGCCCACCGTCTTGATTTTGTCCTTTTCCGTCAAGGTTTCAATTTCGTAACGCTGCGATTCGGGATTGCAACACCACGCGCAACGCATATAACAGCCCTTAAAAAACACGATGGTACGGATTCCCATTCCGTCGTGAATGGAAAAACGCTGAATATTAAATATTCTCCCTTTCGTGTTATAGTGGCTCATTGCGTCGCTCCTTTTTTCGTCTTTTTTATAGTTTTGACTGATTTTTGCCTGCCTTGCGCGCGATTTCCCGTGCGATTTTGGCGTTTAAGGTTGCTTAAAAGCCTTGTTCGGTTCTGTTGATGATGTCGTCTTGCAACGAGCGGGACAGGGTTGTAAACAACGCGCTATACCCCGCTACGCGCACAACGAGCGTCTTATACTTTTCGGGATTCTTCTGCGCGTCGAGCAACGTTTCCCGCGTTACGACGTTGAACTGCATATGCATACCCTTTTGGTCGAAATACGAGCGGATAAGCGCAACAAACTTCGTAAGTCCCGACATTCCCGCAAGTGCGGAGGGGTGGAACTTTTGATTGAGGAGCGTACCGTTGCTGGCTACGTCTTGTTCGAGCTTCGCCACTGAGTTCGCCGTTGCCGTAGGGCCTTTCACGTCGCGACCCGAAGCAGGACCGATACCGTCCGCTATCGGCGTAAAGGCAAGTCTTGCATCGGGAGTAGCCCCCGTTTGTGCGCCGAGCGGCACGTTCGCCGAAACGGGATAGAGTCCCGCTTGGAAGATACCGCCACGGGGATTTTTGTATTTTTCCACTTCCTTAGTGTACGTGTTCGCCACTTCCCGTGCGAACATATCCGCTTCGTAAATATCGTTGCCGTATTTAGGGCACGTTTCGTCAATGAGCCGTTTAATCTCGCGATAACGCGCTTTTTTCGCCCCGTCAAGCCCGTTTGCCGTCGTTACCTCGCCGTAAATCGCCTTGACGACTTCTTCCGTGATTTCAATGCCCTGCGAAGCGAATTGCATAGCGATTTCCGTCGTGATACGCTCTGCCGCGCCACCTTGGATTCCATAGCCGAAGTTTGCGTTCAGCGCCTCTTTCAACTCGGACATGGTTACCTGCTTTTGCTCGAAAACGAGTTGTTTTACCGCCAAAAGTCCGTCCGTATTGTTGGCAATTCCGAAGCCTTGCGGGCCTGTGAAATTATAGATAGCGCCGCCCTCTTGCAAGGATTTTCCGCGTCCGATACAATCCTCCACCATACAAGATTGGAAAGGCAAAGGACAACGGGTAGCGTGCGCTACGTCAATCGCGTTATTCGCGTTTACCAAAAGCTTGATAAAATAACTCTGTTGCGTTTTATACGCCTCAAAGAACTCCTCAAAGGACTGCATTTTCGTTACGTCGCCCGTGTCAGGTCCGATTTGCACGCCTTTATCCACACCGCGCGAAAATACGAGTTCGAGCGGACGGCACATATTAAAGAACGCCGCATCGTGCCAACCGTCCGTTTTACCGCCCTTTTGCGGTTCTACGCAGCCGATAATACAATAATCTCTCGCATCTTCAAGGCTAACGCCGCGCGACAACATCGAGGGAATAATCACTTCGTCGCTGTAATACGCAGGTAAGCCCGTACCCAGTCTTGTAAGCGCCGCCGCCTTAATCATAAGCGATTGCGGCGTACCGTTCCATACACGGATAGAGATGGACGGTTGAGGCAAAGGTACGTGCATAGAAGCTTCCAGACACATATACGATAAGTCGTTCGTCGCGTCCATGCCCTGCTCGTTTTGTCCGCCGACGATGAGATTTTGGAACATTCCGTAACCTGCAAAGCCCTCGGCAGAAGCCCAATCGCGTACCTTATTCATATCGTTGAGTTTTACCCAAATACAGTCGATAAGCTCTTGCGCCTGTTCTTTCGTAATCTTACCCGCCGCCAAATCCTTTTGATAGAACGGGTACATATATTGGTCGAACCGCCCAGGGGAAATGGAATGTCCGCTCGATTCCACCTGCAACAAAAGCTGTACGAACCAGAACGATTGACAAGCTTCGTAGAAGTTGCTTGCACCGAATTCAGGCACGCGGGAACAGTTTTTTGCGATTTGTAAAAGCTCCGCTTTTCTCTCCCCGTCCGTTTCCTTTTCCGCCGTTTCTTTGGCAAGCGCCGCGTATCTGTGCGCGTAGTCCACGACGGCGTCGCAGCTTTCGATAACCGCCGTCAAGAAATTATATCTTTGTACGTATTCGGGATTTGCCACGCAAAGTTTGTCAAGCGCCGCTTGCGCTTCCGCTTTGATACCGCTATATCCGATTTTGAGCACCTTTGCATAGTTGACGTTGACGTGTCCGATACCGTTATAGAAATAGTTACCAGGCGTGAACATACCATGTGTTACAAACGCCTCGTATGCCGCGGGTGCCATATTCGATTTTGCAAGGTCGCTACACGTTTTGCCTTTCCAATAAGGATACGCGCCGTGCAAATCCGCTTTCGTTTTTTCGCTAATATAGAACGGGTCCGCCGCTCGGGTTTCCACCGTATCGAACTCCGCCTCTAACCATTCGTAAGAGTATTCGGGGAATACTTGACAACCGCGAGGGGCAACCGTTGCGCTGCCGACGATGAGCTCCCTATCCCGAATGACAATAGGAATATTACGTAAAATATGTGCGAAAGCGGCGCTCCGACGAAGAATTATCGGAAGCTCTTCGGTTTGTTGATAGCTCTCCGTAACGAGCAAGCCGCGCGCCGATTCAATTTCGGGCATTTCCGCATATAAGTCGTCGATGAGTTTGTCTATTCTTGCGCTCTTTTCCAGAACGAATTTGATATTTTCCATTTTCTTTCCGCCTTATGGAAGATTTTCTTGAAAATAAACCTTATACCTGTTTCTAAGCTTTATAACTGTTCCCAAAGCTCCGCGTGGGGTGCGGCAATCACCGAATCGGAGGAGAGTTGCCCGCTCTGCTTTGCATACGCCGAACCTGCCTCGACCGCCGCCGTTACGTCTCCGATTTCGCCCGTGAGCATCACTACGCCCTTACCGCCCATACCGCGGGATACGCGCAAATCGAAAATCTCTACCCGCGCCGTCTTAACCGCGATATCCGCCGCTTTAATCGTCGTAGCCGCCGAGTACGTTTCGATGAGTCCGAGCGAGCCCTCTTTCTTACCCGTTTGCGTACCGAACAATGCCTTGATGACCTGCTCGTCGATTCTACCCATAATCGAGGAATCGATTACGTACCCCTCAAACTTGGAAAGCACGTGCGAAACCGCCGCCGATACGTTGGAAATCGAGCCGCTTAAAATGAGCTCGTATTTTCCAGGGCACGAGGGATGCGCGGAAACCGCTTCTACGCCCGCGCTTTTGAGCGCCGCGTCCGTAGCTTCTACGCCTTTGGGGATACTTTTCAGTTCAATAACACCGATTGCCTTAAACATAGCCTTTTACCTTAGTCTTTTACTTTTTCTATGATGATTTTCTTATCAAATACGCCGATTTTACCTGAAATGCTCGCGTACTGTGGCAGGGAAAGCCCCTCCGCACTCTCGGCGATTTTTTCGCCCGCCTGTACGTGCGCTCCGTCTTGCACGATAGCGACGCTCGGCGCGCCAATGTGCCCGTTGAGCCGTATCTCTACCCGTTCGAAGTCTTTATATTCGCCAAGATAGGCAGGGATTTTATCGAAACGCGCTACGCCAAGCACCGTTGCCCAACGCTCGGACGGGACCATTCTGTACTCCCGCTCGGGAGCGACGGTTGCATCCGTTCTCGACACGTAGCGGAGTTTTTCCTTTGCGAGCATAGCCTTATATTCATTGATAACCGCGCGCGGGGAAATGCCTTGACAGCAAGCAAGCGTTTCGCATATCCCGCAACCGCAACAAAGGGTCGCCGAAAGTACCATTTGCATATCCGCTTTTACCGCACCTTTTGCCGTCCGCACCATTTTATGCGGTTCGAGCGGGTAACCGAGCAAGTGCCTTGGACACATATCCGTACAACGGGTGCATTGACAACACGCCGTTTCCGCCCTTGCAATCGATTTCGCTCCGTCGAGATTTGCGCTCTCTACCGCGGGAGTCGTGTTCGGCAAAATCAAAAACGCTTTCGTCGTTTTCGTTACGATTGCCGTGTGCGGGTCTACGAGTTTCCCCATAGACGGTCCGCCGTCGATAAGCGAGTTATTTTCAGGAACGGTTACGTTAAACTTTTTGAAAATCGCGCTCGCGGGCGTGCCTACGGGTACGCGCACAACGAAAGGATTTTCGATATTTCCCGCTACCGTAAGCCATTTCATCGTTACGGGAGCAGAATATTTTACCGCGGCGGCAACGTTGTACATCGTTTCTACGTTATACACGATAACGCCCGCCGTAATGGGCAGATTTCCAGCTTTTACGACTCTGCCCGTCGCTTGATAAATGAAGCTGATTTCATCGCCCATCGGATACACGTTGGGCAATATTTTTACGTATATTTTATCCGCCAACCGTGCGTTGTCTTGTAAATGCAGTCTTTCCGCCGTGTGCTCTTTCACGCACAAAAGCGCTCTTGGAATATTTTGATATTCCAAAACCGCGGAAATCCCTGCCAACACCATTGGCATTTCATTGTGTAAGAGAACGTAATCGGTGTACAAAAGCGGTTCGCATTCCGCGCCGTTTATCACCAAAGTATCCGCGCCGTCCGCAAGTTTCCCATACGAGGGAAATCCCGCGCCGCCTGCGCCGACGATACCGCCCTTTTGCAATTTATTCTTCAATTCATTCATGGACATAATAATTATTCAGCG
>JAZRBK010000351.1:0-1488 GCA_045635025.1 Candidatus Scatosoma sp. | reverse complement strand
GTAAGCGTAAGCAAGACCGTTTACGTTGTAGGCGCAGGCTTGTACAGCGATCAAATCGGTTCGCGTGTTGGTGGCTATCAATACCAAGACAAGCCTAACTATTTCAATATGGCAATAGGACAGAGCGGTGAAATGATTATTACGGCGACGTTGAGTGATAGTGCCGCATATTATCCTATGCTTATGTTGAGAAATATGGAGAGCAAAGCGTATTATCAAAAATTAATTGATAATGGCTATGCAAAGATGACGTTTATGCTTGCAGTAGGCGGTGATAATGCGGCTGATGTATCCGACTTGTACGTGTTCGGTAAGAAATTGACTAGCTTCCCTAAGAATGCGAACGGCGCTTATGCGGTTACGGTAGACGTACAGCATATCGTAACGTATTACGATAATATTTACGGCATTGCAACATCTACAGGTCAGGCGGGCCAGAAAGGCAGTCTTGATAAGATGTTTATTGCATGGGCATCGCCTTTGACGTGGGCGGGTAGTAGAAACTACGTCTTCACCATTTCAAATTGTGCATTTAGAAAGGGTGCCTTGTTCAGCGATAACATCGGTATGCGTGTAAACGGCTGGAATATGACAACGAATACGACGTATATGCAGATGGATATTGAGGCAGACGGCGCAATGACAATCACGGCGAATTGGCAGGCTTACGCAAACTACGGCCCTGCACTTGTATTGAAAAATATGCAAAGCAAGGAATATTATCAAGGGCTAATTGACAGCGGATATACGCATTTGACCTTTGATCTTAAGGTGGGCGGTGAAGACGCAGATAAGCTCGACGATATTCACATTTTGGGTTCGGCGCAGAAAGTATCTGCGTGTGAACAAGTGAACGGCGTATACAAAGTTCAAATCCAGCTTGCGCATATCGTACAATTCTATGATACGATTGTTACACTGGATACGAGTGGAAACCAAGCGGGACAATGGGGTAGCAGAAGTGCATTGCTCCTTGCATGGAGATTCTCTACTAACTTTGCAACCGTTCCTGAGGATGCAACGAGAAATTATGTATTCACTATTTCGAATACTGAATTTGTAAGTATGTAAAACATGGGTATAGATATGAAGAAAAAAAGACTTTATGAACAGTTAGAAATCGCTATTTTGATGTGCGAAGACGATGTGATTACCTCATCCACGGATTGGCAGGAAGAGTACGATGACAAGGGCAGTTGGAAAGATACGTGGTTTAATTAATATAGGTGCAAAAAGGAGAAATCTTATGAAAAATAAAAAATTGTTAAAAGTAGTATCCTTAATGGCATTGGCAACGACGTGTGTTGCTTCGGGTGTCTTGGCGCTCAATACGAAGGTGGCAAATGCGGCGAGTGAAGGCGTTTTCCATGAATTGGGTGCGTCCGTGCGCGTATCTACAACGGATAAAGGTATCCGTTTCGCGTTCGGTCTGCCTGAAGATAAGACGGGCGACGGCTATGAAATCGGTACGCTCGAAGTCGGAGGCCA
>JAZRBK010000350.1:0-4519 GCA_045635025.1 Candidatus Scatosoma sp. | reverse complement strand
CTATAAAGCGGAATATTTCGGCGACGGCATTTCTTGGGCAAGATGTCAAATCGTAGACGATTTGGGACGGGTGCTTATCGGGACGGACAAGCGTTTCCGCTATTCTTTGGTAAGCTATCAAGAGAAAGTACGCGCTTGCGTGAAAGCGCTCCTCAAAAAAGTGGGTATGACGGAATGCGACCTCGTCGGCTACGGCGAAATGCGTTAGCGGAAAACTGCTCCGAGCAGAAAACGCGTTAGCGTAAAAATTGCGTAAAAACGGCGCAAAATAGTGGTAAAATTAAAAGGACAAGGATTAAGATATGGCAAACGGCGAATTTACCGATAAAGTGAAAATACTCATTCGCGCGGGGGACGGCGGCGACGGAATGAACTCGTTCAAGGCGTTCAAAGGCAAGCCCGCGTGCGGCCCTGACGGCGGCGACGGGGGCAAGGGCGGCGACGTCTATTTCGTTGGCGATAAGGATATGAACGATTTGTTCCCTTTCCGCTTCAATTCCCGCTTTATCGCTGAAAACGGCGAAGTCGGTGGTACGAACAGGTGCTTTGGTAAGAGCGGTAAAAACGTATACATCAAAGTACCGCTTGGTACGCTCGTAAGGGACGAGGAGAGTGGCAGACTCATTTGCGACGTGTTCGAGGACGGGCAAGAGGTGCTCGTCGCGCGCGGCGGCAACGGGGGTAAAGGCAACGTGCGGTTTACTACCGCCCGTCGGCACGCGCCTAATTTCGCGCAAAAGGGCGAAAAGGTGAAACAGCATTACGTTATTTTGGAAATGAAAGTCATCGCGGACGTCGGGTTCGTCGGATTTCCGAACGTAGGGAAAAGTACGCTACTTTCCAAAATCTCGGCGGCTCGTCCGAAAATTGCAAACTATCATTTCACGACCCTCTCTCCCAATCTCGGTGTCGTGCGGTATTACGAGAAATCGTTCGTGGCGGCGGATATTCCCGGACTTATCGAGGGAGCGGCGCAGGGCGCGGGGTTAGGGCACGATTTCCTTAGGCATATCGAGCGGACGAGAATGCTTTGCCACGTAGTAGATATTTCCGGCTGCGAGGGGCGCGACCCGATAGAGGATTTCAAAAAAATCAATGAAGAACTCAAAGAATACAGCGAAATCCTTGCCGCTCTTCCGCAGATTATCGTATGCAATAAATGCGACGTGTTCGGCGCGGAAGAGAACCTTAAAGCGTTCAAGAAAAAGTACGGCAGAAAATATAAAATCTATCCGATAACCGCCGTTACGGGCGAGGGCACGAAAGCACTTTTAGAGGGGATTTTCGAGGTGCTCGACACCCTTCCTCCCGTCGAACCCGTACCCGTGGACGAGGAGTTCACCTACAAACCCAACGAAGATTTGTCGTTTGAAATCTTCCAAGACGAAGAGGGAGTATACGTAGTCGTAGGCGGGCTTGTGGATATGCTTTGCAGAAACGTGGTGTTGAGCAATCCCGATTCTATGCAGTATTTCCAAAAGATTTTACGGCTTCGCGGGGTAGTAAAGGAACTTTCGAAAATGGGCTGTAAAGAGGGGGACACCGTGTCGATTGGCGACGTGGAGTTCGACTTTATCCCGTAAATAGCCTTAAAAATTGGTGTCAAAACAACCTAAGGCGTAGCCGTTTGGCTTGGCGTTTTTAGCGAACGCAAAATCGGCAAGTAACCCTTGCCCAAGCAAAAAAAGGAGCAATAAAAGATGATTATTACCAGCGAGAATATTACGAGCAAGCAAAGAAGTAAACTCAAATCCAAAGCGTCGACCCTTTCGCCGATAGCGCAAATCGGCAAGGGCGGAATTACCGATAATCTTTTGAAAACGCTTTCCGATGCGCTCGACGCACGTGAATTGATTAAGGTAAATATTTTAGAAACGGCGGACGAAGACGCAAGAAATCTTGCGGAAAACGTTGCGGAACTTTTAGATGCCGTTCCCGTAGCCGTGATTGGCAGAAAGGCGATTTTTTACCGTTATTCTAACCGCGAAAAGTTCGCGCATTTGGAGATTTAATCGGTTTTTGTCTTTCAAAGGCGAAAAACGGGTATAAAATCCGTCCAAAGCGTTTGAAAGGGAAGAAAATGCGTTATAAATATAACGAAATCAAAGAAAAACCGAAAAAGGAAACGTAAAGAATATGGAAAAAGAAAAAGTAAACGAATGTGCGGAAGAGGAAATGCAAACCCCTTGCGCGGAGAATAAAGAGGACAAAACCGCCAAGAAAAAATGCGGCGGAAAGAAGTTGCAAGAAGAGCTTGATAAAGCGGTTGCCGAAGCGGAAGAGAACAAGCGCAAATGGTACGCCGTGAGCGCGGAATATGAAAATTACCGCCGTCGTACCCAAAACCAAGCGGCGCAGCGTTACGCGGAGGGCAGAAACGACGTGGTGGCTTCCCTGTTCCCGATTGGGGATAATTTAGAGCGCGCCCTTTCCGCTTGCTCGGACGAAAACACGAAACAAGGCTTGGATATGATTTTGAAAGCGTACAAAAAGGTGTTAGAGGGCGAGGGCGTGGAAGAGATTAATCCGCTTGGCGAGCCGTTCAACGCCGACGTGGCCGAAGCGATTATGGCTATGCCCGCAACCGACGGGGAAGAAAGCGGTATCGTCAAGCAAGTCTACGTCAAAGGTTATAAAAAAGGGGAGAAGGTGTTGCGTTATGCGCAAGTAATCGTTACACAATAATTGCCCTTTTGAAATACTTCGCAATACTTCGTTGAACTTACGCTTTCCCTCAGTCACGTACGACTCAGTACGCTCCTGTCGGGAAATGCGCGTTCGCCTCGTCTTGCTCGCATTTGAAAAGGGCGACGGGCGAGCGGAAATTGCTTGTCGGGCTTGCGGTTTTTCTCGCTCGTGTACGACTTAGTACACTCCCGTCGAAAAATCCGCGCCCTCCTTGACTTGCTCGCATTTGAAAAGGGCGGCGGGGGAGCGGAAATCGCTAAAAGGGGCGAAGCACAGAAGAGACAACTTATAATATCAATAATTTAAGGAGAAAAATTATGATTAGTTTGAAAGACAAAGTCGTCATTATCACGGGCGGCGGCAGAGGAATTGGGTTCGGGCTTTCGACGGCGTTTGCAAAAGCGGGTGCGAAGCTCGTTTTGACGGGCAGAACGGAAAGCACGTTGCTTTCGGCAAAAGAAGCGCTTGAAAGTGCGCACGGTTGCGAAGTGCTTACGGTTACTGCGGACGGAGCGGACGAGGCGGCGATACAAAACGTTATCGATAAAACGGTGGAAAGATTTGGGCGCATCGACGCGGTTGTGAATAATGCGCAAGCTTCCGCTTCGGGAAAAATGCTTATCGACCATACGAAAGAGGATTTGGACCTTGCCGTACATTCGGGTTTATACGCGACGTTCTTTTATATGCAAAAGGCGTTCCCGCACCTCAAAGCGACGAAAGGTTGCGTTATCAATTTTGCGAGCGGTGCAGGTTTGTTCGGTAGAATCGCACAATCTTCCTATGCGGCGGCGAAAGAGGGGATTAGAGGTCTTTCCCGCGTAGCCGCGACGGAATGGGCTCCCGACGGCGTGCGCGTCAACGTTATTTGCCCGTTGGCAATGACAGAGGGGCTTAAAAAGTTCAAAGAAGAATATCCCGAACGCTACGAACAAACGATTAAAGGCGTACCGATGGGCAGATTTGCCGACCCTGAAAAGGACGTCGGCGGCGTGTGCGTATTCCTTTGCTCGGACGAAGCGAGCTTTATCACGGGCGAAACGATTACCTTGCAAGGCGGCAGCGGTTTAAGACCGTAACGCGGCGTTACCCGTTCGTAATCCGCGGCGTAACCCGTTTCGTAATCCGCGGCGTAAGCCAAGCGGAAAACCAATAGAAAAAGCCAAGCATAAAATGGCGAAAGGTACAATAAGATAAAACGGAGGAAGAAAAAATGTTTTGTAGACAATGCGGAAAAGAAGTAGATGAAAACGCAAACTTCTGTGCAAATTGCGGTGCGAAACTTGAAAAAGAACAGGTGCAACCGCCCGTAGAGGAAACGGTGCAAGAAAAGGGTGTAGACGACGTTTGGGAAACGCCCGCAGGAGAAGAAACGGCGCAAACGGCAGAGAACCAAAACGAGCCGAAAGACGAGAGCGTACAAACTAACGATATGGCGCTTATCGGGTTCGTGAGCGCGTTCGTATCCCCGATTATGGGTATCGTATTCGGCAGTATCGGACTTTCGAGGGCGTTGAAGAGAAAGGGCAAAGGCAAAGGGTTTGCTATTGCCGCGCTCGCGGTTGGAGCGGCGAACTTTTTATTGGGCGTTATGACGAGTGCTTGCTATTCCTGCGCACAACTTATGCTCGTTTAAGGGATAATAGAAAAAATAAAAAATAAGGATAAGTCAACTTGCCCGTCGGTAGGTTGACTTTTGTCTTTCCGCGTGGTATAATGATAAAAACGAGGTGCGACTATGAAATATACGGAGCTTACGATTCATACGACGAGTGAGGCGAGCGAAATTATCGCGGATATTATGTGGGGATATAAGTCGGAGGCCAAGCGG
>JAZRBK010000349.1:0-2603 GCA_045635025.1 Candidatus Scatosoma sp. | reverse complement strand
CTATCCAAAAGCCCTTGTATTCCCTCGTAATCGTCGTGAATTCCGTCTCCGTAAATCTTATTCGTATAATCTTCCATTTCCCTTTCTCCTCTTCTTATTCTTCGCAAGTTTTATGCAAACGGGTTACAAAGCATAATCACGGCAACAATACCCGTTATCAATCCTACCCATTGCAACTTTTTGAACTTCTCCTTAAACAAGAACACGGACGCAAGCGTGGTAAGTATCAGATTCGTTCCATTGATAAGCGGAAAGAATACCGCGCTGTCCATCTCCCCTGAAAGTTGCAAGTTCAATTTGTTATTGAGAGCTACGAATACGCCGCTAACCGCGATAAGTATAAGCGTTTTCCAACCGTAATATTTTTCCGTTTTCCTAACCTTTTCCGTCGCTTGCGGGACTTGTTCGGGCGTTACTTGTTCCGCCCCTTGCGCGCTCTGCGCTAAATTTTGGCGCGATTTCCGCTCCCTTATCAGACATATTGCGTATATGCTACCTGCAAAAACGAAGCTAAACAAAAACGCTATGATAAGAAACGCGTTTTTCTCGGCGGCATACGCAGAAGTCGAGTGCACTTTTTGCGTAACGCCGATTCCGCCCGTCGTAAAGAATGCAATTAAAGCGTATATAACCCAGAGGACAAACTTTTTCTTACTCTTTTCCTGCGGTGCGTTGTTCCCTTTTTTCAAGTCCACCGAAAAAACGAAGCACACGACCATAAGCGCCATACCCACGATTTGCGGCCAAGAAACGACTTCGTCCCAAAAAATCCACCCCGAAACGGCGGGAATTAACGTGGATAACGACGTTATGACCGAAGTATACGCCCAAGAACCTACCGACATTGCTTTGAATACGAACAGGTATTGTAAAGCGGTAAACATTCCGTACGCTAACGCGGCTATCAAAGTAAAGAAAGAAACTTCCCCAAAACCGCCCCAAATCAAGAACGTCGCTATCGTAAATACCGCTACGACCACATTAAAAAAGTTGACTTGCTTTACCCCTCCGCCAAACTTACCTATATAATATTTTCTGCTCACACCGAACAGCAGACACACCGTAATAGAAATGATAAGTAAAACAGATTGCGGCATTTTTTCTCCTCGCCTTTTTATTGGTTGACAACGTTTTATAAACGTGCTATTATAATAGCATATTACATAACATATTTATACCCCGTTTGCAATCAAAAAATAGGAGAAATGCATCATAAATTATGATAAAATCCAAACAACCTAACGTATCAACCGAACCGCTTGCTCTTGCGGATTTGCGCTTTGAAATTAAAAACTATACCTCTTATATCGACAAGGACAGCGAATACCTTGAAGGACCGCATATCCACGACTGTTTTGAAATCTATATGAATATTTCAGGGGACGTTTCTTTCCTTATCGACAACAATTTATACCCCGTAAAACGGGGCGAGCTTGCGTTTAGCAAGCCGAACGTTTTTCATCATTGCGTTTACAATAAATCGTGCACGGTGGAGCATTTCGTTTTATGGATTCACGCAAAAGAAGACTCGGAAATATTTCATTTTACCGCAAAAAAGAACTTTTCCCCCCTCTTTTCCGCAGACGAGCAAACGAAAAATATGCTTATTTCCTTATTCTACCAGCTCTACGCCGCTTATAAATCCAAAGCGGCTTGTGCGAAGCTCTTTCAAACGGCGTATCTTTTGCAAATCCTTTCGATTATCAATTCAGGCAAGAACCTGTTCAACATCGACGAAACGCAACTGTTACCGCCCGATTTTAACAGGCTCTTAACCGACATCGACAAGAACTTTTTGAACTTTCATACAGCAAAAGATTTAGCGGAACACGCGTTTGTTAGCACCGCCACCTTAAATCGGTGGTTCAAAAATTATTTACAGCTTTCCCCCAAGCGTTATCTGGAAGCGAAGAAGCTCTCTTACGCGAAAAAACTTGTCGCGCAGGGGCAATCCATCACGGAAGCGGGGCTAAACGCAGGCTTTTACGACGCTTCGCATTTTATCTCTATCTTCAAGAAAAACTTCGGTTTTACCCCCTTTAAGTACAAAAAACAAAGATAACTTTCCCTACAAAAAAAGGACTTCTAAATCAAGCGTTTAGAAGTCCTTTTTATTTTTGCACCGTTTGCTTTTTATGCTTTTATTTTGCGGAGAACACCTTTAAGGTTTTCAATGCGTTTTCTTGCATAGCGTATTGCGCCTTTAAGGCAAGGTTATGGAAGAAATCCGCTTCCTTGTTCTCTACCGTTTCTTTCGCCGCCGCGTAGCCCGCGTACGACATATACGAATAGTAGTTGATTTTATCAATCCCGCGTGCGATAACTTCGCGATACTCTTCGGGGGAAATCCCGCTGCCGCCGTGCATAACAAGCGGAATATCCGTGTATTCTCTTACTTTCGTGATAATATCCATATTGAGCACGGGCTTCGTCTTATAAATACCGTGCGCCGTGCCGAACGCTATCGCCAAAGCGTCGATACCCGTCCGAGAAAGGAAATCGGGTACGAGCTGCGGTTTCGTATATAAATCGGAAGGGTCAACCGCCGTCGCTTCGCCGCCGCCCTCTCTTTGAGGCAACGCACCGAGCTCCGCCTCTACTTC
>JAZRBK010000348.1:0-10850 GCA_045635025.1 Candidatus Scatosoma sp. | reverse complement strand
TAGAATATCGCTTAGAGGGCGCAGGAGCTAGTGAGATTTTGGTGAACGGCGGTGTTACCAATAGTCGCAGCGTAAAGTTCTATGCGGAAAACGGAGACAACGCGTATATTAAAAAAGTATTCCATAATAATGAGTTTATTGAATACGACGATGAAAGCTTTACCGAACGCGGAAAATGGGAATTGATTGTTGCGGACAATGCTGGAAACGAATCGTATTTCCGTTTCTATATTCTCTACGGAAAAATCGACGGTTTCAGTTATAATACCCCGTATAATTACGTAATCACTTCCGTGGTCTGGGAAATGGGAGATTCTACTGCAAATGCAACGGAAACGATTAAAGAACAAGGCTTACGATTAGAGGCAACGGAGAACGGAAAATATACCGTAACCATTCAATCTTCGGTAACCGGCGAAATACAATCGTTTACTTTCACAATCGATAAAACACCGCCTCGGGTTGAATTGCTCGGTTGTCAACCAAATGAAAAAACAATCAATAATATAACCTTAAAAGGCTGCTCGGTAGGAGATACGATTTATGTTTATAAGGATGGCGAACTTGTAAAAACGGCACGTATCGACTCTGATTATATGGACCCGCCTACCATTGACGAGGCTGGAAAATATAAAATAATCGTTAAAAACGAAGCCGGCGTGCAAACGGAACTTTCTTTTGAACGTAAATATATTCCTAACGTTGCGGGAAGCGTACTGATTATCGTGCTTGCTTTGGCGGCTGTTGGCGGGTTATTTGTTGGTTTAATTTGGAGAAATCATTCTAAAACGGATGATTGATGCGTTTTGCTTTTCATAATAATAAATTGGTGCAATTCTGGTGTACTCGTTTGGTTATTATGTGTATATAAAAATAAAAAATATTTAGGAGTAAAAACTATGTTAACAACTTTATTAGCGTCTATTTCCCAATCTCAACTTGAAAAAGTAGTACAACCTGTTATCGATGTATGTAACGTACTCGTACCTATCGCGCTTGCGGTAGTGGGTGCGCTTGGAGCGCTTTGGTGTATTCTTCTTGGCGTAAAGTACGCAAGAACGGACGACCCCCAAGAACACGAAAAAGCAAAGAAAGGCTTGAAAAATGCGATTATTGGTTTCGTACTTATTTTCATACTTTTGATTGGTTTGCAAATCGGTTTGGAAGTCTTCACAGATTGGTGGAGAAACTATGCGTATTAATAATTTTCTAAAAAAGCTTGTATCTATCGGCGTAGCGGCTATTTTAGCCGTTACGCTGGCAGGATGCTTTGATTTAGGAGATTTTAATGACGAGGCGGCGTATTATGCTGCTTTTGGCGACGTTAAAATGGTTTATCAAAACGCTAACGCCGTCGAAAAAGATATTCAGAACGAAGATTACAGTGTAAAGGATTATTTTTATAATAAGAATACGGGCAAAAACTTTACGTATGGCGACCCCAAAGACGAGGAGTCGGACGAGGGGAAAGATATTCCGCAGTTGCCGTACGTATATATGGCTATCCCTTTGCAAGAAGCTTTGAGCATAGATTCAGTAGCGTTATATTTTAACGCACGGCAAGCGTGTTCTTTGGAAGTATTCTTTTACGTAGTAGACGATTTACCTGACGAGGGAGATTTTACAAACATATGGCTTTTTGGAGAACCAGAATATCAACCAAAGGCTGGTGAAAACGGGGAAACGATTCAGGAAAAAATCGAATATTCAGACCCGAGCGATAACTTGATAGTTGCAAGGGCAACGTTGCAAGTAAAAGACGGGAAATGGGTCCCGCTTATCGTGGACAATTTTGATAAAGGAAATACCTTGGAGATGAAGAAAGAGCAGTTTTTGTTATTGCGTTTTGTCAATAACAGCGGGGCAAACACTACGGGAAAACTCCCTGTTCAATTTCGCGTCACCAATTTATTAATTCGTGCAGTTTCCTAAACTTATACAGAGGTAGTATTATGTTTGATTGGTTTTGGCATTTTTTATACCAAATTTCAAAAACGTTATTTAAGATTATAGACGGTTTGGTTCAATGTGCCAACTATCTTTGTGGGGTTGACCCCGTTCAGGTAGATGGTGTAGAAGTGGACTTTTTAGAATATATTCTTACAAGCAATCAAATAGGATTTGCTTTCCGCGTAGCGGCATTGATAGGTATTATTGTCGTGGTGGTTTTTTCCATAATTGCGATTTTACGGACTTTGGCAAAAGAAAAAGCGGAAGGTACGCCAGCGCAAATAGCAGGAAAGGCAGTGAAAAGTATTTTATCCTTTCTCTTTATTCCTATGATTATGATTGTTGTGGTGAATGCTGGGAATATCTTTATGGATGCGATGTACAACGCCACTTTACAAGGCGACGCGTCTTTGGGAGACTTTCTATTCAAAGCGTTTGCAATGGAGTCGGGAGTTTCGGAAAGAGCCGTTGACGAGTTTTTAGCCAATCCCAATTTGGATTGGCGCAACACCTCGGACGTTTGGGGATTGATGGATTTGTCTGAGTTTGAGTTCATCTTTTCTTGGATAGCGTGTGGGGTTATTTTAGGCTCTATCGGCGTCTCTATGATGTATTTTGTAAGCAGAGCCATATCCATAGCCATTTTATACATAGCCGCGCCTTTCTCTATCGGGTCAAGCGTAATAGACGACGGAGCACGCTTTAAGCTTTGGAGAGAACAAATACTCATCAAGTTTATCACGGGTTATGGAATGATGATTGCAATTAATATCTATGCTATGATTTGTTTGCTCGTTATGAACCCGACGCTCGTATTTTTTGAAAAAGGTTCGTTTATCGACTATCTGATGAAGCTCTTGTTGATTGCGGGCGGCGGCGTTTCCTTAAAGCAAGCAATGGCGTTAATCGGCAATTTGATTTCCAACGGCGCGGGTTCGAATGAGCTCCGCGATACGGCGATTGCAGGCGGTTTAGGTGGAATGGTAAAAAGAATCCCGGGTGCAGGTATCCTGTCGGGCATCGGTAGTTCGATGAAGCAAGAAATTACGGGTAAAGCGGCACAAAAGGTTTTGCCCTATTGGGCACAACGTTCGTACGGGAACGGAACTGCGCGTGGGGGTGTAAAGGGTGGCGAAAGCGAAAAGGGTAGCGATTCAAAAAACTCTAATTCTCCTACTACCACCTCAAAGAACAACACCGTAAAAAATGCCATACAAGGTAGTAATAGCAATAAGAGTCCTTCTAACAATAGTGATAAGAAAAACGGTGATAATACCAACGATAAGAAAGTTGCCGACAACGGAAAAGGAAATAGCCTTGTAAGCAATGCAATCAACAATACGGGGAAAAAGTCGGACGGTTATGACGATTTGTACGATTAATAAGAGGTAATTTATGAGAATTATTCCTAAAACAGCAAAAGTAAAAGTTGAGTTTTTCAAGAACATTTCCTTGGTAGACGTTCTCATTGGTTTAATCGGCATTATTTTAGAGGTATTGCTGTTTTTAACCAACCTTGGATGGATTGCTAAACTTATATTTATGGTATTAGTGTTTTGCTTTTTTGCTTGGTTATATCTGCCTTTTGACGGACAACGCTTTTATATGATGTTTGTCAATTTAACGAGGTACATATTTTCGGTAAAAAAATATTCCACTGACTATCAAAACGCAAATAGCAACGTAGACAAGTTTATTCCGTTTAAGGATATTCAAGATAAATATATTCTATATCAAGATTATTACGCGGGCGTATTGCAAATCGACCCTCCTGAGTTTAGGCTTTTAACGGGTTTCCGTCAAGACCAAATTATTGATGCACATTTTGGAAAAATTATTCGTTCCATCAACGGAACGACACGTGCTTCGATGGTAAAAATCGACAGAAAACTTCTGTTGGACGATTATATTTCCGCGGAAGAAGAAAAACAAAAACAAATAGAAAAACTGTTCGAAACAAAAAATATTTCCCAAGAAGAGCTCTCTGCTCGAACGAAAATTATACAAGACCGTATTCAGATATACAAGCGAATGAGTGGGGACAACGTTATCAAGAAGCCGTTTTACTATTTGGTTATTTACGATGCAAATAAAAGCGCTATTGATGAAATCTTGAATCACGGCATAACCGCTCTTTTAGAAGCGGGAATGACTTCTAAAATCTTAAAAGATAAAGAGCTGGCTGTATTCTTGAAGTATACCTATACGGATAATTTTGAAGAAAGCGACGTGAACAAGTTACGCAAAGAAGAGATTTTACCATGGGTAAAACCCAGCGAAATTCGTTTTACTACGCTTTCAACGTTTATCGATGGGGAAGAAAGCTTTCATTATACGGTTAGAAACTTCCCTCTCACCGTGCTCAACGCTTGGGGATATCAAATGTTCAATATTGAAGGGACTAAGGTCGTTATGAACTTAGAACCCTATGAAAAGCGTAAAGCGATTAAAATGATTGATAGGTCTATTCAGGAGTTGGCAAGTCAGTCCGAGCAATCTTTTAAGGCTAGTTCGATATTGGATAAAAAAACGCACATCGAAACGCTTGTAGATACGCTTAGAATGTTGCAAAACGACAACGAAACGCTGTTTAAGGTTACTTTGCATTTTACTATTTATAGTAAAGGTAGAAGTAGAAAAGAAGAAAAGAGAGATTTGAAAAAGACAATCAAGCGTATTCTCGCAGAACAAGGTTTTGAGCTTGTGGATAATTTCTGCAAACAAAACAAAGCGGTAATCGCTACGAACGTGTCAAGATACGATGCGCTTGAAGAATATTCCAGAGCAATCCATTCTGGGTCGGTTGCGGCGGTGTTTCCCTTCGTTTTATCTACGGTTATGGATGACGGAGGTACGATTGTCGGTTCGTCTGGGGATTTCCCTGTAATCGTGGATTTTTTCAAAAGAGACCACGAAAGAGTTAACTCGAATATGGTTATTCTTGGAAAATCAGGTTCGGGTAAATCGTATGCAACTAAGACGATATTGACGGGATTGGCTGCGGAGAATACCAAGATTTTCATTCTTGACCCCGAAAACGAATATAAGGCTCTTGCGGAAAACTTAGGCGGACGTCTTATCGACGTGGGCACGGCAACCGAGGGAAGAATCAATCCCTTCCACGTTATTACCACGTTGGACGCGGACGAGGAAGGAGACGGGGCAAAGGTGGATAATTTTGCCGTGCATTTGCAGTTTTTGGAAGAATATTTCCGCGTCGTGCTTCCTGGAATTGACGCACAAGCATTGGAATATCTCAATAATTTGATTGTGGAACTTTACAATCGTAAGGGAATTGGGTTCCAAACGAATTTTGCACAGTTAAGAGCTACGGATTATCCGATTTTCGACGACCTTAATGATTTAATATCTGAAAAATTAAAAACGGCAACGGAAGAGTATGACGTTACGAATTTGCGCATTCTTTCTAATTTCGTTTCCAAGTTTTCAAAAAACGGGCGTGATTCTAACCTTTGGAACGGGGAATCTACGCTTACAGTTAAGGAAAACTTTACAGTATTTAATTTCCAAAGCCTTTTGGCGAATAAAAACGGCGTTATTGCCAATGCCCAGATGTTGCTTGTATTAAAATGGTTGGATAATGAAATTATCAAAAACCGAGAGTTTAACTTAAAGCACGGCACAAACCGAAAGGTAATCGTAGCGATTGACGAAGCGCACGTGTTTATCGACCCGAAATATCCGATTGCCCTTGACTTTATGTATCAGCTTGCAAAGCGTATCAGAAAATACAACGGTATGCAAATCGTTATCACGCAAAACATTAAGGACTTTGTCGGTACGCAGGATATCATCCGTAAATCTACGGCAATTATCAACGCGTGTCAATATTCCTTTATTTTCGCGCTTTCGCCTAATGATATGGACGATTTGTGTACGCTTTACGATAAGGCTGGTAGAATTAACGATAGCGAACAAGACCAAATAGTCAATAACGAACGAGGGAACGCGTTCATTATCACAGGACCGATGTCGAGAACGAATATCGAAATCGTAGCTTCGCCGAAAGCAAGAGCAATGTTTGGAGAATAATCGTTATCCTTTATATTTGGTGTAAGATGGGTGTATCGCAAGGCTTATACTATAAAACGAACGGTAGGGAGAACGTTGTATGGCGCGAACAATAGGCGAACAAAAAAAGAGATATTACAAACTTGTCTTAGAAAAAGCAAACGAGATTTACGCCTCGTGGCAAACGAATGGAATAAAATCGAAGCGGCTTGTAGCGCAGGCAAACGAATACGCCTTAGATAATCGATTAAAATTGGTTGCAAATTATCGTTTCTACGCACTTGCGTTTACCGTTGCGTTGGGGATTCGTTTGGAGCGGCGTTACGGCACTTTTTTCCGTCGATTATTTTACCTTTTTCCTTTCCTTAGAGAACGAGCCGCGCTTAAAAGGTTAAAACGGGTATTCGGTTTTCACGGCGATACCGACATACGAGAGATGATAGAGGTGGAAGCGGAGAAGATAATCGTACTGTTTTCTCAACAACAAAACCGATGGTCAACGGGCGGCGGAAAACGTGCTGAACTTGGGGAGATAGCGTTTGAAGAGGCGTTAGACGCTTTTTTCAAGGAGTGCGCCCAAGAAGAACAAAAGTCGATAGAACACCATATAGACATCGATGCAACTGAAAGGGTAGATACTCGCGGAGAAGCGTTCCCAACGAAAGCGGACGATACGCAACGTGAAAAAGTTTACGTGGAGGAGTTGGGAAGCGACGAACAGGTAGTCGAGCAAATGAAAAAGGCGAATACCTCGACAAAGATATCGCAATCCGAAAAACAAACAAAGTCGACGTTGGAAACGGATATCGCTAAAAACGACAAAACGGAAAAATCCGTAGACAAAACGTTGGCAAATACGTCTATTTTAGCAGAAGCTATGCTTTCAAAATACGAGAAAGAGAAAACTTCGCCATCACCATTCCCTGTTTTTCGAGAGAGGAGCGAGGAAAAAATAGCCGTTAGCGGGAAGGAAACTCCCATTTTAGAAAAAGAGAAAAATGAAACGAGACAGGGAAGAGAAAAGGGCGAAAATCTTGATAAAGATATTCGCACAGAAGCTGCTCGCGACAAATCTCCGTTTCCCGTGTTTAACGTTGAAAAAGCGGCGGCGGTAAGAGAGCCCGAAAGAGTACCGAAAAAAGAAATCAGGGAAGTCAAAGAAAACAAAGAAATCAAAGAAATCAAAGAAACCCAAGAAATAAAGCCCGCGGAAGAAAAAACGGTTCGTGTTCAAGTAGAAATATCAGAAGAAAACAAGGCTCGTATTGCATTAAGCTCTACGTTGCGTAAAGAGGAAATAGAGGCAATCGCAATGCAAATAAAAGAAGCGGCGAAGATGGTTATGGAGGGGGAAGAACGCGTTTTGAGAGAGCAGATTTCTGTTGCGGATGGCGTTCATTCCATGCAATCGACATCAAAGGTTTTGGAAAACACGAAAAATAATCGCCCGTTAAGCAAGAAGTAAAAAAATAAAAAGGTTAAATTATAAGGAAGTTCATTATGCCGAATAAAACGATTTATTTGAAAACGATTAACGAGATGGAGGAGAATATCGGCTTTTCCTTTATCAATCGAGAAGAATTAGCGCAAAAACTTCAAGAAGCGTGGAAAAATGATAAGTCGACGGGTAAGGTTGATAGTTACTTGGGGGTATATCGCGAGGTTTTTCGCGACGTATTTTCGAAATGGAGCGACAAGGAAGTTTCCCTCGCTTTTAACGCGCGTTCAGAGAAACTGCCCGATTTAAGGAAATGTTTATTAAAAACGGATGAAGCGTTAAAAACGTGCGCTATGGCATTGATTCCGGAGCTTCGTGAAAACGAGGACGTTTTATCGCATATGACGTTCGGCGTGATTGATTCAAACAAACTGAAAGATGAATTCGTTTCGGCAAGAAGAAAATACCTGCACGCGAAAACGTCGGAAAACGCGATGAAAAAGCGCAAAGCGGATGCCTATGAAAAATACAAGAGTGATTGGATAAAAACGACCACGCGCAATATTGCCGAGCTGGTATGGGATAAAGAAGCGTTAAGCTTGATGTCGCAAGACGAAAAAATCGATTATGCGTTGGCTTTGGACGTTTACCGTAATGCAAAGAATCTCAATCGCCCTTTGGATTCCCAAGAAAAAGGTTTAATCGACGACGCTTTGCTTGCTTGGAAGCAAGAACTTGGTTGCACGAAAGAGGAAAACTTGGATGAGTTTGTCGCTGGGCAATATTTTCAATACGCGCAAAAAATCGGAAACCAAGAATGGATTGAAAATCAGGTAAACGAAGCCATTGCCGAATATAATAAAGCGCCGAATCCTGCGAAAGCGGAAATCGAGCGTTATAAGGAAGTGGAAGCGCAAACAGCGGATTTTCAACCAATTAATGACCAAGCAACCGCTCGTATTTTAGAGGAGAATGAACCCGTAGAAATTGGCGAAGGTTTATTTCAAAGAGACCTTGTCAAAGAATTGGAACGGAGAAAACAACGCTACGAGGAAGAGAACGAGAGAAAGCGTGAGCAAGAGAGAGAAAATCGTAGGATGAAAGAACGGGCTAACCCCACCGCCGAAATTACGGACGACGTAGCGGAAATGGTTGGCGATTTCTTTATGCAAGAAGAATTAACGCAAGAGATTAAAGAGACGAAAGAAATACCGAACCGCAAAGAACGTGTATTTTTGCAAGAAAAAGTGGCGAAATTCAACCAAGAATATTCTTTGAATATGAACCACAATAAATTGTATACTTCTATCGAGCAATTGTCCTCGCTTATGATAAAAGCGAGAGAGGAAAAACAACGCTTTTTAGATAAAAACTCTGTTGTTGTCATTGAAAACGGAAAAGAAACGTGTTACGACGCCAAAGTGTATTATAAAGAAAAAGTCGACGAGGCAAACAAGGCTTGTGCGGACGAGATAAAAAAGATAGAAGAAGAGCGTGCGCGCGCGGAAAAAGAACATAAGCAATCACTCGATAAGATAGAAAAACAAGCGGAACTTTTAGACAAGGATACTTTCGAACGGTTAAAGGCGGATAATGAAAAAGCGTTCAAAGAGAAAAATGTCAATTTTAATAAAGCGCTTGCAAAGGCGCAAGCAGATTTAGGGGAACGCTTGTCTGCCGTACAAGGCGGAATCGTTATTGAAAAGGACGGCGACAATGTAAAACAGTATAAATCGTCTAGATATTACGAAACGCATGAAACCCAAAAAGAACAATACGCATACGGACAGTATCAACAAATGTATTCCCGCGTTTATAAAGATGCTTGTAAGAACGTAAAGGAACAAAATTATACGGAAGGGAAAGTTACCGATTTTTCCCACGTTGCAAAGGACGTGGAGCAGCTTTTCAAATCGGCGATGTATCTTTCTAACGTTTACGATAACGATAAAAACCTTGAAATCGTACAAAAGTGTAGCTTTGGCGGGCTTTCCGCGGAACGGTTGGCTTCGTTCGCCACGTATATCGACGGGGATAATTGGACGAAAGAACAACACCGTGGTGAACTTTGGCCCAAGCAATCGGATAAAGCAAGAAAGCTCCTTGCGGAGTGGGAACAGGACGCTAAAAACAATAAAAAAGTCAAGCCTGGCGATAGGATTAAGGAAATACTTGAAACTCGCCTGAAAAACTTTAATAAAGGCGAAATTACGCGAAAACAACTGCTAGACTATATGCTTGCAGGGGAAGTGCAGTTGCGAATGTCTTATCCGTCAAATTCCAAAAAATTCTTCAACGCAATTCCATATAACCGTGCCAGAAATGCGATGCAAAAATGTCGTTCCGCGCTTGGATTGATGGAAAATGAGCCTTTGCGTATCGCTATGAATGAAGAATATGTCAAGCTGGCGAATTCTATGTCCAAGGAGCAAATATTCAAGTCTATTGAAACAAGAATGGATTATGCTCTTGGCTTTAAGGCTGAAAAACTCGCTTTTGAAAAGGAACATCAAATCGTTCAAGATAGGGAATTGGCAAGAAAAGTGAGCGAGCTTGAAAGTTTAAGGGCGAAGGATAAAGAACCTATGTCTATCCCTGAGTTAGATGAACGTGAGGTTATTTTAACACAAGAACCGCGAGTGAAACCGATTGCTCCCGTTGAACAAAAGCAACCTACTTTAAGTGTAAATCAATAAAAGGAAGGAACGAATATGATTACGTATAGGGATTATTTTTCAAGAAAAGTGTTGCGTCAATGCGGCGTTTCTTCAAGTGAAACTTTGTTGGATAAAGGAGAAAGATTATGATTAAAAATAGAACAGTACAATTGATTTACCAAACGGTTTATTGTAGCTTGGGCTGGTGGGCTGTATCGCTTGTCTTGGGATTTTTGACAATATTCAAGCGATTCGCTGGGATTTTCACAAATCCCGATTATTTTACGCGTTCTACCGACTGAACTACACCCCGCTAAATGGTAGGATAGAGAAGATTGCAACCTTTTGTTCAACCCCAAAAACGACTTTCGGGGAAACGTTTTTTTTCTGTTATATCTTCTAAGTTTGTAAAGTTGCTGTACGAGAACCCTACCCATTTCTCTTTGAGGATACAATCTTCTCTTTGTTTGTCAAGGCACATTTTTCGTAAGATATATACAAATTTGTCTAGTTTCTAAATATGACTATAACATGAAAAAGTTATCCATCTGCGAAAGATGGATAACTTTTTTACATAGAGAAGAAAACAGTTTTTAGCGGTATAAAATTAGCTCGATTTTTTTGGGTTTTTGGTGAGTTGCAAACGCTGAAAGCCTTATAAATAAAGGATTTCAGCGACCTTGTTCCATATTCGAATCCACCTCTGCCGACCACAAAGCGGCACCTCAAACGAGGTGCCGCTTTGTCGCATGTAGATAGTTGCTTGAATTGCG
>JAZRBK010000347.1:0-9093 GCA_045635025.1 Candidatus Scatosoma sp. | reverse complement strand
GTGAGCCAAGGAGTTGAACCAAATCCTTGTCTTCCTAAGACCGCTTGGCCTCCGACTTCCCCGTCTATTCCCGTGTAATCCACTTGCAAGGTATATTCTGCGCAAACTTGCAAAACGCGGATATCCGCCAAGTCGAGATTTTCCGCTACGCACGAGGAATACGCCCGCACGAGCCCGCCCGCGCCCAGCTTTATCCCTCCGAAATAGCGCACGACCGCCACCGCCGTTTCGAAAAGCTTTTTATTTTTCAAAACTTCGAGCATCGGTACACCCGCCGTGCCCTGCGGCTCGCCGTCGTCGGAAAAGCGTTGTAAATTACCCGTTTTATCCGCGATAAACGCAAAACAAACGTGAGTAGCAAGGGAATGTTCCCCGCGGATTTTCGCCACGAACGCGCGCGCCTCCTCCTCGCTCTCGACGTGGCAAGAGTAAGTAATGAAACGAGATTTTTCGATTATTTTTTCACTTTCGCAAGGCGCGTAAACGGTGCGAATCGTCTTTTCCATAACGGGCATACCCCACAACTTCTTTGCTTTGACGTCCCTTAACAGTTAGTTATCCACCGCCGAAACGCTACGTCTATCGAAAAAGCGAGGAAAACCCTCGCCTTTTTCTTATTTCACGATAATCTTTACGTGTACTTTTTTCCCTTTATGGAGCACGAACTCGTTTTGAGGCACGGGCGCGTTCGCGTCCGTTACTTTGCTCTCGTCCACCGAAACGCCGCCCTGCTCGATAAGTCTGCGTGCTTCGCCTTTGGATTTAGCAATCCCCGCCGCAACCATCGCATCCACGACCGTCGCCACACCGCTCACTTCTTTCGTCAAAAGTTCCGCGCTACCGCCGCCGAACGCCGCTTTCGCCTGCCCTTGTACGAGCATAGCCACCTCTTCGCCGTGCACCTCTTTGGTAAGTTCGAACGCGAGCACCTCTTTCGCCTTATTCATACGCTCGTCCTTATAACGGCAGAGCTCGTCGATTTGTTCCACAGGCAAGAACGTGAGCAGCTTCATACACTTTTCCACGTCCTCGTCGGCGGTATTTCTCCAATATTGATAGAACTCGTACGGCGTAGTTTTTTCCGCGTCGAGCCAAACCGCCCCTTTCGCCGTCTTGCCCATTTTTTTGCCGTCAGAAGTCGTCAACAGGGTGAACGTCATTGCAAAAGCGGGTTTTTGTTCCTTGATACGGATAAGGTTTGCACCCGCCAAAATATTACTCCATTGGTCGTCCCCGCCGAGCTCTAACTGACAACCGTACTTTCTATACAATACCAAAAAGTCGTACGCCTGCATTAACATATAATTGAACTCTAAGAAGGAAAGCCCGCGCTCTAAGCGTTGCTTAAAACACTCTGCCGAGAGCATTTTATTTACGGAGAAATGCGCGCCGATTTCCCGCAAGAACTCGATATAATTCAAATCCAAAAGCCAATCGCCGTTGTCGACGATAACCGCCGCGTTCTCGCCCTCGAAGCTGACGAACTTCGACATTTGCTTTTTGAAACATTCTACGTTGTGGCGAATCGTCTCTTTCGTCATCATCGAACGCATATCCGTTCTACCCGACGGGTCGCCGACCATAGCCGTTCCCCCGCCGATGAGAATAATCGGTTTATGCCCCGCCTGTTGCATATGGTGCATAGCGATAAGCTGCATAAAGTGCCCCACGTGCAACGAATCCGCCGTAGGGTCGAATCCGATATAAAAAGGTACGCTCTCTTTGCCGAGCTTTTCGTAAAGTTCCTCTTCAAACACCGTTTGTTTGATAAATCCGCGCGCGCGGAGCGTGTCCATAACGTTTGCCATTTGTAAACCTCCTTGACGGTAAAACGCCGTTATCGTTGGCGTATATCATTATAAAATATATGAAATAAAAGATTTTCTAAACGAGTATTAAAAAACGGTCTGCTGCGCGCAAACCGTCAATTTACCGTTCGGTTTTTCTGCGCGTTAAACTCTCGCATAGCCGCAATAGGCGTACGCGTAAATCCCGTAATACCCGTTTTCACGCAAAAAATGTTTTTCCATAATGTTAGTTTACAACTTTTTCCCTTTCTTGTCAAGCGTTTTACCCGCTTTTTCCTTGCTTTCCCTCACTTTTTGTCCGCTTTCCCGTCGCTTTCCCGTCGCTTTCCCACTGCTTTTCCACCGCTTTCCACCGCTTTTGCCCGTTCTGCGTTAAAAGACGGGCGCGCTTACACCGCTAACCGCTTTTGTATCGTTCCCCGTCTTAGCGTAGCTCCTCGTTTTAACAAAACTCCCCCGCGGCGAGCGGCAACTGTTCCGAAGTAAACGGAATATACACTCCCCCAAGCAGTTCTAAAACGACTTCCTCGCGGGTGCGCGTTTTTAAGCTTCGTTCTATCATCGCGTTCAATCTTGCATACCTTTCCCTGTTTCTTTCCTCTTCTCTTCTTTCTACGTATTCGTCAAATCTCGACATTCTTTTTCCCTCGTTTTTGATTTTCTGTACGTAGTATACCATATAAAACTTGACAACAGTTGTCATATATGGTAAAATATTTTTAAGATTTTTTATTATTTTGAGGAAAATTATGAAGTTTTCGATTGTTTTAGGAATGTTATTCGACCTACTTGCCAAGCGCAAACTCACGGCTACGTATTTTGCGGATAAATATGAAATCTCCACCCGAACGGTATACCGTTACGTGGATTTGCTCTCCACCGTCGTACCCGTGTACGTCAAGCGCGGAAGAGAGGGCGGGATTTTGATTTCGGACAATTACAAACTCCCCAAAGGCTTTATGACGAAAGAGGAGTACGAATCCGCGATTGAAGCGCTCGAAACGATGTACGCGCAACTCCCAGAAGAACGGTTTTTGGAAGTAAAGCGCAAACTCTCCACACAGCTCAAATCGGAAACGCGTGACTTGGCGTTGTCGGGGGAAGTAGGCGGGATTTTGGTAGACGGCGGCACTTGGGGGGATTCCCGCGCTTTTTCTGAAAAGCTCCGCTTTTTAGAGGGTTGCATTAAAGAGCTCGCTATCGTCGAAATCGAATACCACTCCCGCACAGGCGAAAAATCCATTCGCAAAATCGAGCCGCACGTGCTCGTTTTTAAGCAGAACGTTTGGTACGTGTACGCGTTTTGTCGCAATCAAAGGGCTTTTCGACTTTTCCGCGTGGGGAGAATCTTCTCACTCACAAGGACGGGCGAGCCTTTCCGCAAACGCCCGTTTACGCGCGAGGACATTCCCTTGAACTTTTGGACGAGCGAAACGAAGCAAGTAGAGGCGCGTTTTGCCTTTTCCAAGGAAACGTTTGCCGATGCGCAAGATTGGCTCGGCACGGAAAATCTCAGACTCGTGAACGGACAATGGTACGCGGACGTAATTTTACCCAACGACGAGGGGCTCGTGAAAAAGATTTTAGGACTTGGCGCGGGCGTCGTAGTGCTCTCCCCCGCTTCCTTGCGGGAACGCGTAGCCAAAGCCGCCGCCGAAATCGCCTCCTCCTATCACGCGTAGAACGCTTACTAAGAACAACGCATTGAGCAAGCGAAAACAAAAGAATGATTTTTACAATAGTTAATCCCCCTTACGATAAGGGGGATTTTTATTACACGCCTACATTTTAACAACTCATTATAGCGCTTTAACCGCACTAAGCATAATTTATAGCTTATACTACGGATTGAGATTGGCTTTACTGCCGAAAATATCCGATTGCAGGTACGTATCGGGGATTTTGCCGATGATAACCGATTCTCCGACGAGCACGTCGGTTACGACGGCAAAGTTTTCCGTGCGCGCGGGCATAACGATGCTGATATCCGCTATCACGTTTAAGTAAATGGAATGTTTGGTTTGGTTAATCCCCACGCTTTCGAACGTCGAGGAAAACTCGCACGAAACGCTCGAAACGGGAATAATACGAAAATGAATGCTCGGTCCTAACCCTGCGAACGCCTCAATCCCCGTCAACGCGCCAAGCGGCACGGGAATACCGTTCAAACTCAGATTTTTTAGGTTGGATTGGGAAATGGAGGCGGTATCCCGCGCTATTTTGTTGATTTTTAACGCATTTGCCGATACCGCAACGATTTGCCCCGTTTCGTCCCGTGTAATCGTTACGAGGTCCTCATAACGCATTTCGTCGCTTAGCGTATAAAATACAGCATCGTTTACGGCAACCGTCGTACTTGCACGCATCGTAGCCTCGCTCACCTTGATAAGCACGCGGGTAACGTTACGTTGGAAATAAATAAAGAGCAAAACGGCGATAATCAAAAACCAAACGATAAAACGTATCAAGCGTTTTTTAAGACTTTTTTTACGCCGTTTCCTCGTAACCGTGCGGGGGTAAGTAGGCAGCGAATATTCGTAAAATCTGCTCATTTTTTCGCCCCCGCCCTTGGAGCCAAATAGCGCAGGATTTTTTCATTCCCGCTAAAATAGGAGCATTCTTCCAAACGGGCTTTTAGCCGTTCGTCCAAGCAGATTTTTTCTAATTTTTCAGGCAGTTTTTCTATCTCTCCTTGCCTGAGCACGTAACAAAGTCCCCGCCTTTCAAAATAGGCGGCATTTTCAATTTGGTCGCCCCGCGTTTGCCCTTCAAGCGGAATAAAAATCGCGGGTTTTTTCAATGCCATTACCTCGAATACCGTTCCCGCCCCCGCGCGGGATACTACGACGTCGGAAGCGGCGTAAAGCGTACCCATGTCCGCGGCGAACTCTTTTTGAATATACCCCTCCACGTTACTTTTCACCGCGTTGCCTTTCCCGCAAACGTGTAAAATTACGTATTTTTCCGTAAGCGTTTTGATATGCTTTCGCACCGCTTCGTTGATTACTGCGCTACCGCTCCCGCCGCCGAACACAAGCACCACTTTCGCTCCGAACGGAATATTCAGTTCTCTTCTTGCCTCCGCTCGGGTAGCGGAAAAGACGCTCCGTTTTATCGGCGCGCCGCTATAAATCCCGCGGCGGAACTTTTTCGCCGTTTCGGGGAAAGAGGTAAAGACGGCTTTGCATTTACCCGCGATAAGCTTATTCGCAAGCCCAGGCGAAAAATCACTCTCGTGCGAATAGCAGGGTATCTTCAATTTCTTAGCCGCAAACACGACGGGCAAAGATACGTACCCGCCTTTGGAGAATACCGCGTCGGGTCGGAAAACCTGCAACCCCTTTTCCGCTTCTTTTACCGCTCGTAAAAAGGCGCGTGGGATTTTGAGGTTCTTTATAAACCCTTTCCAACCGCCGCCCCGTACGAGCTTAGGGCAGGTAATTTCGTGATACGGTATTTTCCAGCCCCCTACGACGTCCTTTTCAATACCGCCCGTGCCGATATAGCAAACGTCGGTATCCCCACGCGAAAGAAGCTCTTCGATAAGTGCGATATTTGGAACAACGTGCCCCGCGCTCCCGCCGCCAGTAAATAGGATTTTTTTCATAACCTTTCCACTCCCGTTTCTTCTATATATAGTATAGTATTACGGAGCGGGAGATATGCCCGTCAATTCTTTTTCGTACGCGAACGGAATATCATTGCCATTAAAAACGAGAAAATAACCCCCGCCGAAATCCCCGCACTCGCCGCGCTCAGCGCGCCCGTAAACGCTCCGTAGAGCCCCTTTTGTGCCCCTTTAATCGCGCCGTTTGCGAGCAAATACCCAAATCCGCTAATCGGCACGGTAGCCCCTGCTCCACCGAAATCAACGATATACTGATATAGCCCGAGCGTTTGCAAAGCCACCCCCGAAAGCATAAAAATCACGAGGATTTTTCCCGCCGTAAGGTCGGTTAAATTGATAACGATTTGGGCTATCATACAAATCAAACCGCCCACCAAAAACGCTTTTGCAAACCCGAGCAAAATCCCAAAATATTCTTCAAACACTTTTCCCTTTCTCCTTTTATACGTTTTCGCTTTATACGTTTTCGATAGATACCGCGTGGCAAATGCAAGGAATACTCTCTCCCTGCCCGCTCGATACGGTGGAAAGGAGCGCACCCGTCGCCGCGAATAAAATCTTATTCAGCTCCCCGCGACGTAGTTTATCGTAAAGATAGGAATTGAACACCACCGCGCTGCACCCCGCTCCGCTTCCGCCTTGGAACTCGTCCTCGATAACGTCGTAGATAATCTCTCCGCAATCGACGTGGTTATTTTGCACGTCCACGCCCTTTTCCCATATCAAGTCCTTGACAATCCGACTACCCAAAGCGCCCAAATCCCCCGTAACGATTAAATCGTAATAGTCGGCTTTGCGCCCTGTATCCCGCAAATGCGTTAAAATCGTATTCGCCGCCGCGGGCGCCATCGCCGCGCCCATATTATTCACGTCGGTAATCCCAAAATCGACAACTTTCCCGAGCGTAGCGCTCGTAATCGCGCACCTGCCCCCCTCCTTTGCGATAAAAGCGCCCCCTGCCGCCGTTACCGTCCATTGCGATTGCGGCGGGCGGGTATTGCCAAGTTCCAAAGGGTAACGGTACTGTCTTTCGGCGGAAGAGAAATGGCTTCCCGTCGCCGCCACGATTTTTTGATAGTACCCTCCGTCCACGAGCGTTGCGGCTAACGCGAACGCCTCTGCCATCGTAGAACACGCTCCGTAAATACCCAAAAAAGGAAAATCAAAGTCGCGCGCGGCAAAACTCGCGGAAATAATCTGATTGAGTAAATCCCCCGAAATCAACAAATCGACGTCTTTCTCTTCCGCGCCTGCGTTTTCAATCGCTTTGGAAATCGCGTACGTGAGCATTTTACATTCAGCTTTTTCATAGGTACTTTCGCCAAATCTGTCGTCGTCGAGCGTTTTATCCACACACCCGCCGACTACCCCCGCGCACTCTTTCGGACCTGCAATCGTGCCCGTTGCGATAATTCTCGGTTTACTCTTAAAAAAAATCGTCTGCATATCTTTTCTATCCCTTCTATCTATCCTTATAAACCCCGTTCAAAAAGCAAAAGTTTTCTCGCAGCTATATTCCGCGCTATTTATAGCGTAGTTATTCCATCGATTACAAAAACAAATAAATAAGCCCCGCGAGCGTTCCCGCAAGCACGCCGAATACGATAATCGGCCCTGCAACAATGAACATCTTCGCCGCCATACCGTACACGAGCCCCTCCGTCTTAAACTCTACGGCGGGAGAAGCTACGCTATTGGCAAAACCCGTAATCGGCACGATAGAGCCCGCGCCTGCATTTCTACCGATTCTATCGTACACCCCAAGCCCCGTTAATAACGTTCCAAAAAAGATGAGCGCAACGCTCGTTGCACCGGCAAGCTCGTCCCCCGATAGTCCCAAAAGCGACTCGAATATATGCCGAAAAAGCTGACCGATACAGCAAATAAAACCGCCGACGATGAACGCGCGGAAGCAGTTTTTGAAATGCTTCGTCGGCGGGTCGAACGAATTCACGTAGGCCACGGAATGTTTATTGTAATTATCCCTGTTTTTCCCCCTCATCTCGTACCTGCCCCCTTGTTTTCGTTTTTTATTTCCCCTTTCGGCGCAGGGAAACACGTTTCGCGCTCGTCCTGCGTTTTCCCAAAACCGTCGTAGATTTTCACTTTTTCCATAACCTCGCTCCTTGCCTATACTATGCGAAATCCATCGCAAAATTATGCAAAAAAGAAGAGCGGTAAAGATTTTACAAATCTCCACGCCCTTTTTGTTTTATTATTTTTTATTACTCTCCAACGCCTTACCGTATTCGTACCGCAACTTAATCTTAGCCGTACTATATCGGCGCTCGCCGATAACACGCGTTCGCGCATAAAAGAAAACTTAGATGGGATTTCGTTCCACGAACGCCCGCGCGAGCGTAACGTCATCGGTGTACTCGATTTCCGAGCCGACGGGTATTCCCCGAGAAAGGCGGGTAACCTTTACGTCGAGCGGCTTGATGAGCTTCGCAAGATACATCGCCGTTGCGTCCCCCGAAACGTCGGGATTGGTAGCGATGATAACCTCTTTCACGCCCCCTTCGCCGATACGCGCGAGTAACTCGCGGATACGGATATCATTTGGACCAACGCCGGAAAGGGGGTCGATAACCCCGTGCAAAACGTGGTATACGCCCTTGAACTCGCGCAATTTTTCAATTGCGGCTACGTCTTTGGGTTCTTTGACGACGCAAATGACGTTGTTTTCGCGCACACGGCAAATCGAACACTCGTCCTCTTCGGTAAAATTGCCGCAAATCTTACAATATTTGACCTTGCGTTTCACGCCCAAAATCGCGTCGGCAAACGCGCGTGCTTCCGATTCGGGCATATCAATAATTTTATAGGCGTACCGTTGCGCCGTCTTTTTCCCCACGCCGGGGAGCTTAGAAAACTCGTTGACGAGCTTCCCTATCGGTTCGATAAAAATATCCATACTTTTCCCTTGTTTTCCTCATAGCGTTTTTTCGCTATACTTTTTACCTAACGGTATTTCCTGCCGAGCGGCAATTTACACCGAGCGGTGTTTGCACTAAGCGGCTTATAACATTCCCCCAAGCGAACCCATATTCCCATACTTGCCCATCTTCTCTTCGTAGACTTTGTCTGCCTTTGCATAGCCGTCGTTAATCGCCGCCATAATCAAGTCTTCCAGCATTTCCACGTCGGTAGGGTCTACCACGCTCTCGTCGAGCTCGATACCGTTGATGATTTTTTTCGCGTTCATATACACGACGACCGCTTCCCCTGCCGCCGTACCGACGATTTCCCAATCGTCTAAAAGTTCCGCCGTCTTTTCCATTTCTTCTTGCATCTTTTGCGCTTGGCGCATAAGGTTTTGCATATTGTTGTTATTGAAACCTGCCATATTTTTTTCCTCCGATTTTTTACTTTTCTTTGGTTTTTACTTTTTTATTTAATATCAATTTTTACACCTGGAAAGGTGGATTTGATTTCTTCAACGCCGCGGTTAAAATCGTCCGACTGTTTTCCGCGCAAGCGTACGTCGTACTTGTCTTCCGCTATTCCAATCCCCGCAAACGTCTCTTTCAAAATTGCCTCGTGCTCACTCTTTTTGAGTGAACGGTAAATGGTGTCGCTTTGCGTATACAAAACGAAAACGTCCCCCTCGTACGCGCTGTCCAAATCCATACAAATCGTAAAGAGAACGCCGCT
>JAZRBK010000346.1:0-4527 GCA_045635025.1 Candidatus Scatosoma sp. | reverse complement strand
GGCGTAAATATCGAGTATATGTACGGCTTGTCGTTTAATAAAGACGACGCAGCCGTAGTGCTAAAAGCGTCTGACCTACAAATGGCCGACGAGGCATTAAAAAAATTCGGCATTAAAACGCTTTCTACTGAAGAAGTAAACACGCTATAAAATTCAGAAGCAAAAAATGCAATTAAACGAGAAAGCGTTTGCGCTTGGTAGGAAATGCTCGATTATAAGAGAAATTTTTGAGTACAGTAAGACTCGCGCTAGCGAAATCGGAGCGGATAAAGTGTACGATTTCAGCCTAGGTAATCCTAGTTTTGAGTCACCTCAAGAGGTAACCGACACGATTAAAGATTGCTCAAGACCGAAAACGCTACGCTTTTGCACGGCTATACTTCGGCGCAGGGCGACGCTCACGTTAGAAAGGTTACGTCAGAATTGCGTACTGCGTCGATAAAAAGTATATCGAAAATTCGCTCCTAGGCTTTTCCGCCCTCGCAAAAGAGTACGAACTCTAATAAAACGAAAAACGCACTATAAAAAATAAATGCCAATTATCAATTGAGGCAAAACCGGCTATCGCAACTCCTTGCGATAGCCTGCCCCATACTTAAATGGATATAACAGTCCCCTGCTAAGGGACAATTATGAGTTCAATTCTCGTCGGGAGTACCAAAACAACAATAAAAGGTCGAGAGGCAAAAAGACGCTCGGCTTTTTTTGTTGTCTAAGCCGTGATAAGTCGTTAAATATGCGTTTCAAGATAAACGGTGGATAAAGAAAGTATACAAAAAAAATCGATTGGGCATACTCTAATTAAAGGAACGAAATTGAAAGGAGGGAATGCCCATGAATCCGTTTAAGGAAAAACCGATTAGTATTGAAAACGCACTGCAAAATTGGCAACAAATGTATCCCAAGCCGTACGACAAGCGAGACGTAGACCCGTACACGAAAACCCGTATTATTCTTATGAACGGCACGGAATACGAAGCGAACTGGTTTTCGCACCAACTTGCGCGCCACACGGACGACAACGATTTACGGCGGGATATTGCGCTAACGCGAATGGTAGAGAAACAGCAACAGCTAAAAATCTCTCTGCTCAAACCAATGAACGAAACAGTGCTCGAACACACGATAGGGTACGAGCAGTTAGCCGTAGACTTAACGGCGGAACTCGCCAAACGGGAACTTGATTGCAACGTAAAGACGGCGTTAGATTTTGCGCTTTTGGAAGATTTCGACCATTTATACCGATACGCGAACCTATTAGAGATGGAACAAGGCGTGTATGCGGAGTGGCTTGTAGGCAGATACACGGAGATTATGCCTGGTCGCCCGACGATAGCACACCACAGATTCCCTATTGACAACGTAAAAAGGGGGATTAACGCAAAAACGGCGGACGTGCAAACCGTGCTTTCGACGATGATTATCACGGCGGCGGAGCAGCAAACGATGAATTATTATATGAACGTAACGGCGTTTGCGTGTTCGGATATCGGTCGGCGGTTGTATCAGGAAATCGCGCTCGTAGAGGAGGAGCACGTTACGCAATATGAATCGCTTATGGACGCGAATGCGACTTGGCTAGAAATGCTTTTGTGGCACGAATATTGCGAGTGCTATTTCTATTGGTCGTGTTATATGACGGAAACGGACAGGCGGATTAAATGCTTCTGGGAAGAAAATCTTGCTTTTGAAATCGCGCATTTGCATAAGGCGGCGGACCTTTTGAAAAAGTATGAAAACAAGGATTGGCAAGAGGTAATCCCTTGCGGCGATTTCCCCGAGCCGATTTCCCTGCACGAAAACATCGATTACGTGCGGAAGATACTTGGTTCGACGGTGCAGTATACGTCGTTAAAAGAGGATTACGTGCTCTTAAATAAACTGCCCAAGGATGCGGATTTCTTCCGTTATCAAGAACTTATCAACCCCAAGACCTGTATCGTACCCTCGCACGTCGTTATTGAGTCGTATATTCAGCGGCACGGAGCGGATTATCGCTATCAAATCGCGCCTTCGCCTGTTCCCGAGCTTCGCAACCGCCGCAAGGATAATACGAGCGTAGGCCGCGAACCCAACGCCGCGGAATCTACCGATTTTACTTGCAATAAGTGGGAAAAGTGATAATTTACCGCAATATAACAACAGGACGTATATTGCCTATAAAGAAAAAGAAAACCGCTCCTTGCGAGCGGTTTTTCCGTTTCTGTAATAATTTTAGTTATAATCTTTCGTTATAGAAAACGCAACTTTTACAAAAGGGTTAATCTTTCTTTTTGTCGTCTGGTTTTTCTGCGGGGGCGTCCGTCAGGGTAAAGCTATAATCAATATCGGGATTAACGGCTAAAAGGGCGCGCACAAGATTTTCCTGCCAAGCGGGATTGACGGTTATCACGAAGAACTCTTCGCCGAACTTCATCGTGAGTTTATTCTTTTGACAATCGAGAAGCAGAGAGGTGATTTCCTTAATAGAAAACTTGCTTTTGATAAAACCGAATTGGGTAAAAAAGCGTTCGTCCTCGACGGCATATTGCGATTTTATCAATAGAGCGATTACGACTACGATACAAAAGATACAAACGGCGATAAGGAAAGGGGATTTCAACGCATCGGCAAAACTGCGTACGCCGTGTTCTAAAATACGCCATACGGAAACGCCGATACCTGCGCCGCAGAGCGCAAGGACGGCAATACATAAAACAATAACCGTTTTCGAGAACTTAATTTTGAAGACCTGACGGGTCGAGGATTGATTTTTCATAGCTTCATTATAGCACGCAAAATGCAAAAAAGCAAGCGTTCCGCAAGTCTTAATTTCGCCTTGGCAAAAAAAATGACGAAATATAAATATTTTTTCATAGAACGCATTTTTAGCACTTGCGAAAAATAAAAAATGGGTGTATAATAATACCGTTATGAGTAAAGAAGCAACGAAACAAATGAATGAAGAGGCTGCCGTAGCCGAGCGCGAACGCACCCAGTTTATCAAGATGACCCAAAAGCCGATTGCAAGATTGATTATCGGGCTTGGGATTCCTACGACGTTGAGTATGATGGTTACCTCCTTATATAATCTTGCCGATACTTATTTTGTGTCTCTCATCGGGAACGATGCGGTAACGGCGGCGGTAAGCAATCTACTCGCCTTAATGTCGATTATCCAAGCGGTTGGGTTTACGTTCGGTATGGGTAGCGGTAGCATCATCTCCCGCTTGCTCGGAAAACGGGATAGGGACGGCGCGGATAAAGTTGCTTCCTCGTCCTTTTTTATCGCTTGTGCAAGCGGTTTGATTATTCTTTTATGCGGATTGATATTCCTAACGCCGTTAATGCGGTTGTTCGGTTCGGTGCATTCCGAAGTTTTGGCGTATTCGAAAAAGTATGCGGTTTGGATTCTTATTTCCGCTCCGTTTATGTGTATGTCGTTCGTGCTCAATAACGTTTTACGTGCGGAGGGGAAAGCCGTTCTTTCTATGATTGGCTTGATTGTGGGTGCGCTTTTTAACGTCGTGTTAGACCCGATTTTGATTTTTACGTTCGATATGGGTATTTCGGGAGCGGCGATAGCTACCTGTGCTAGTCAGATTTTGAGTTTTAGCGTACTTTTGTTTATGTTCCTTTCGAAAAAGACTATCGTAAGATTGCGTTTGCGGGCAATATCGAAAAAGTTTGCCGTTTACGGAGAAGTAATTTCGACGGGATTCCCGTCCTTCTGTCGGCAAATCCTCGCGAGCCTTTGTACGGTGTTCTTAAATCACGCAGCGGATACCTACGGTGGCGAAGCGGCGCAGGCGGCGTTCGGCGTAGTGCAAAAGTTCTTTATGTTAGCGTTTTCTCTTTCGCTGGGTATCGGGCAGGGTTATCAACCCGTACTTGGGTATAATTACAGCGCAAAACGGTTCGACCGCGTTCGCAAAGCGTATACGTTTACGTTATTGTTTTCTACTTCGATGATGATAGTGTTTGCGACGTTCTGCGCAATTTTTGCTCCCGTACTTATGCGACTTTTCAGTCTGTCGGATAAAGCGACGGAAATCGGTACGCTCTCTTTGCGGCTTCAATGTATTTGTATGCCGCTCTTGCCGCTCAACTTTATGGCGAGCATTTCCTATCAGACACTCGGGAGCAAAGTATACGCCTCGATACTCTCCGTTTCCCGTCAAGGGCTATTCTATCTGCCTGCCGTGCTGATTTTGCCGCGGATATTAGGTCTTTTTGGGGTACAGAGCTGTCAGTCGGTTTCTGACGTGCTCGCGTTCGTATTTGCGATTCCGTTTACGTTTACCTTCTTTAAGATGATAACGAGGAGCGAAAAACAGTCGATAGAGGAAGAGGGGGCGTGCGATAGCGGGCAACCGAGCGCGTAAAAATGCAAAAAAGTGAAAACTTTTTTTATGATTTGCGGTTCATATTATTGAAAAAAGAAAAAAAATCTGTTATAATATACCCGTAATTCCTTGCTGGGAAGTCGGCGAGAAGTTCATTTTGTATTCTATTAAAAGAGGTTTATATATTATGGAAAAAATCTAC
>JAZRBK010000345.1:0-5668 GCA_045635025.1 Candidatus Scatosoma sp. | reverse complement strand
GCTATAACTTGCAGGAAGAGTTTCCTATTTTAACGCTTCGTCGCACGGCGTTCCGCTCCTGTGTGGACGAACTCCTTTGGATTTGGCAGAAAAAGAGCAACAATATCCACGACTTGAACTCGCACATTTGGGATAGCTGGGCGGACGAGAACGGCTCGATTGGGAAAGCGTACGGTTATCAGCTCGGCGTGAAGCATAAATACAAAGAGGGCGAGTTCGACCAAGTGGACAGGGTGCTTTTCGATTTGAAAAATAACCCCGCAAGCCGTCGGATTATGACGAATATCTATAATTTCCAAGACCTCCACGAAATGAATCTCTACCCTTGCGCGTACTCAATGACGTTTAACGTTTCGGGCGATACGCTCAACGGGATTTTGAATCAACGTTCGAACGATATGCTCACGGCGAATAATTGGAACGTCGTACAGTACGCGGTGCTCCTTATTATGCTCGCGCAGGTTTCGGGGCTCAAAGCGGGCGAGCTCGTGCACGTCATTGCCGACGCGCATATTTACGATAGACATATACCGCTCGTCAAAGAGATTTTGGACAAGCCTCAACACAAAGCCCCCAAACTTATCGTGGACCCCAACGTGAAAAACTTCTACGACTTTACGGTGGATAGTTTCGAGCTCGTCGATTACGAGTACGAAAAGCTCGATAAGAAAATCCCCGTAGCGGTTTGATTTACGCTTGCGGTTTGATAGGCGTTTGCAGTTTGGCAGGCGGAAAAGTTAAGGAGAAATTATGATTACGGCTATCGTACACGTCGATAAGGAATGGGGGATAGGAAAGGGGAACGATATGATGTTTTCCCTGCCCAAAGATATGAAGTTTTTCCGCGAAACGACGAGCGGACATACCGTCGTAATGGGCGGGAATACCTTGCGTTCGCTTCCGAACGGAAAACCGTTAAAAAACAGAGTGAATATCGTCCTTTCAAGGGGGCAGGTATGCGATGAATGTGTACACGTGAGCGATTTTGAAGCGTTGAAAAAAGAGCTCAAAGCCCGTGAAAAGGAGGAAAAAATCTTCGTTATGGGCGGCGGCGCGGTGTATAAGGCATTGCTTCCCTATTGCGATAACGCGCTCGTTACCAAAGTGGACGAAATCGGCGGCGCGGAAGTGTTTTTCCCGAATCTTGATATGGACGAGAACTTCGTTTGCGTGGACGAGGGCGAGTCGATAGAGGACAACGGGCACGTAATCCGTTTTACGACGTATAAAAACGTAAATAAAAAGGAATTGTAAAAAAGTTTTTTAATATTTTCTAAGGAATAAAACAAACAAAATCACGGAAAGGAGTTAGTGAAAGTGATTAGAAACGATTTGAGAAACGTGGCGATTATCGCGCACGTAGACCACGGCAAAACGACCCTCGTCAACGAAATGTTGGCGCAGGGCGGTGTATTTAGGGATAATCAACAAATCCAAGACAGAGTTATGGATAGCGGGGATTTGGAAAAAGAACGGGGTATTACCATTCTTGCGAAAAATACTTCCGCGCACTATAAAGGGGTAAAGATTAACATTATCGATACTCCGGGGCACGCCGATTTCTCGGGCGAGGTAGAACGCGTTTTGAAGATGGTAAACGGCGCGATTATTCTCGTGGACGCCGCCGAAGGTCCGTTACCGCAAACCCGTTTCGTTATGCAAAAAGCGCTCGCGCTCGGTTTGAAAACGATTATCGTTATCAATAAAGTAGACCGTCCCGATGCCCGTATCGACGAGGTTGTGGAGGAAATGCAGCTGCTTATGATGGATTTGGACGCTACGGACGAACAGCTCGAAAGCCCGATTGTGTACTGTTGCGGGCGGCAGGGAACGGCTTCGCTTTCGCCCGATAAGCAGGAGGAAAACCTCAACCCGCTTTTCGATACGATTTTGGAAACGATTCCGCCGATGGATATGGACGTAGAGGGCGCGGGGCAACTGCTCGTGTCCTGTATCGATTATAACGAGTTCGTCGGTCGGATTGGGATTGGTCGGATTGAACGCGGCGTTATTCGTGCGAACGAGCCCGTTTCCATTTGCAATTTTAACGACCCGAAGATTCGTACGAACTGCCGTATCGTAAACCTTTACCAAATCGAGGGTTTAGAAAGAGTGTCCGTTCCCACCGCGCAGGCGGGCGATATCGTCGTTTTTTCGGGTATCGACGGACTGAATATCGGGGATACCGTGTGCGAGCCGACGAAGGTCGAGCCCGTGCAATTCGTGAAAATCGAGGACCCCACGGTTGAGATGACGTTCTCGGTAAACGACAGTCCGTTCGCGGGGAAAGAGGGTAAGTTCGTTACTACGCGCCAGCTCCGCGACAGATTGTATAAAGAGCTTTTGCGCGACGTTTCCTTGCGTGTTTCTGATACCGAATATGCGGACAGTTTCCGCGTTTGCGGCAGAGGGGAAATGCACCTTTCCATTCTTATCGAAACGATGCGCCGTGAAGGATACGAATTCCAAGTTTCCACGCCGAAGGTGCTTTATCGCGAAATTGACGGGGTACGCCACGAACCGATTGAACGGTTCGTTGCCGACGTGCCCGAGGATATGACGGGACCCGTGTTCTCGGCTATGGGGAACAGAAAGGGTACGCTCGTGCAAATGACGGCTATCGGCAGCCGTATGCGGTTAGAGTTTTTAGTGCCCTCGCGCGGGCTTTTCGGGTACAAAAGCGAGTTTTTGACCGACACCAAAGGGCAGGGGATTATGAAAACCATTTTCTATTCCTACGAGCCGTACAAGGGGGATATGCAACGCAGAAATACGGGTTCGCTCGTCGCGTTTGAAACGGGCGAAGCAGTGGCGTACGGATTGTTCAACGCGCAGGGCCGCGGCAACTTATTCATTACGCCCGGTACGCCCGTGTATCAAGGTATGGTCGTGGGCTTTACCAACCTTGCCGACGATATCAACGTCAACGTTTGTAAAACGAAGCATTTGACGAATACCCGTTCGTCGAGCAGCGACGACGCGTTAACGCTCATTCCCGTTTCGAAAATGAGCCTTGAAGAGTGTTTGGAGTTTATCGCCGACGACGAACTTTTGGAGGTAACCCCCAAATCGTTGCGTATCAGAAAACGCATTTTGGATAGCGAACTGCGTGCAAAGGCTCGCTTTAAGGAAAAGAACAAATCTTGACGTATTTTCACGTTCAACGCGTACACGGTAGCCCCGTTTTACGGGAAAGTCGGCTACACGGCTTATGAAAACGGACAGGAAGAACGATAAAAGAAGAACGGTTGAAAATGAAGAAAAAAGCATATATTTTCGACTTGGACGGAACGTTGCTTGACTCTATGAAAATCGGTTGGCAACGGGTGTTGCTCGGGTATTTGGACGGGCAGGGCGTTTCCTATCCGAGCGATATTATCAAACGGGTCGTTGCGCTTGGGTTAAAGGGCGTGGCGAAATATTACACGGAAACCCTTAAAGTCGGTGGAAGCGAGGAAGAGATTTATAACGCCATTATTGAGAAGATGCGCGAACAATACGCTACCGTTATTACAGCGAAAGGGAACGTGGAAACGCTCCTGAAAAAATTGAAGAGTGAGGGGGCTTCGCTCAACGTTTTGACGGCGGGGATTCATCCTCTTTTCGACCCTTGCTTAAAGCGGTTGGGGCTCGATAAATATTTCGATAATATTTGGTCTACCGAGGAGTTTGCCTATACCAAAGCCGACCCCGCCATATATAAAGAGGCGGCAAGGGTTTTGGGGGTTGCGCCCGAGGATTGCGTAATGGTGGACGATAGCATAACGGCGCTCCGCCCTGCGAAAGAAACGGGGCTTGTTGCGGTGGGCGTTTACGACGAAGTGGCGAAAGATTACGAAGAGGATATGCGCGCCCTTTGTGATTTGTATATATACGACTTTAACGAGCTTTTATAATTTTGGATAACTATGCCCCCCGCAAACGGGCGGGGTAAATTAAGTTCGAAACGGTTATTACGGTAAAACGCAGGGAACGCCGAAAGAGCGGGAAGGAGCGGAAAGAGAGATAAAACGTAGCCGTTTCGGATTTTTCTTTACGCGCGTGCGCGCGTGTGCGTACATAATATATAATTAGAAAAAATTGCGCGTAGTGGCAGGCAAGGGGGAACGAGAGGGGGATTTCCTGCCTGATTTGTCGAAAAAAGCGAGAAAAAGGCGATTTGGAAAAAAATTAAAAAAAATTAAAAAAAGTTTGTCCAAACGCTTGACAGGGGCTTGCAAATTTGGTATTATAGATAGGCTGTGTAATAGCGCGTTGTATGGGTTGACGCGGGAAGTTACTGAAAATCAAGGAAAAAGCCACCTTGACAGATAATTTCCGCCGACAAAAGTGGGAACTCGATTCCTGCGACTAACCGAGGCTTTGCGGTAAAACGCTCGGTTAAAAACGAGAGTTTTTATTTTGCGGATAACCTCGATACACACGGGTGTGTTGACACGGTAAATAAAACGTTAGTATAAACAACAAAAGGAGTTAAGCAAAATGGCAGTACAAAAAATCAGAATTAAGTTGGCGGCATACGACCACGAACTCGTAGACGAAGCGGCAAGCCGTATCGTTGAAACGATGAAGAAGAGCGGCGCGAAAATCAGCGGCCCTATTCCTCTTCCCACGGAAAGAGAAATCGTAACGATTCTCCGTTCCCCGCACAAGTATAAGGATTCCCGTGAACAGTTCGAAATGAGAACGTACAAGAGAATCATCGACATCTATTCCCCCAACGCAAAGCTTCTCGATTCCATTCACCTCCCCGCAGGCGTGGACATCAAGATTAAGCTCTAAGCAACAACCAAGCCGAGAAATACTTTCAAAGGTATTCGAAATAAAAAACAAAAGGAGTGAACTTTATCAATGAATAAAGCAATCATCGGTCGCAAAGTTGGTATGACCCAACTCTTTGCAGAAGACGGGAAATTGATTCCCGTAACGGTAGTGGAGGCAGGTCCCTGCCCCGTAGTGCAAGTTAAAACTGTGGAAAACGACGGCTACGCTGCGTTAAAGCTCGGTTTTATCGAAGTGAGCGAAAAGGCGTTGACGAAGCCTGAGCTCGGACAGTACAAGAAAGCTGGCGTTAAGCCGCACAAAGTCTTGAAAGAGATTAGAGTGGCGAACGCGGAAACGTACGAAGTCGGTGCTGAACTCAAAGCGGACGTATTCACCGCTGGCGATAAGGTAGACGTTTCGGGCGTAACGAAAGGTCACGGTTTCACGGGCGTAATTAAGCGTTGGAATCAACACCGCTTGAAGATGACGCACGGTACCGGCCCCGTACACAGAGAACCCGGTTCTATGGGTCCCATCAGCTCCCCGTCGAGAGTATTTAAGAACAAGCATCTCGCAGGTCAGTACGGTGTGGAAAACGTAACCATTCAGAACCTCGAAGTCGTGAAAGTAGACGTGGAGAGAAACGCAATTTTGATTAAAGGCGCTATCCCCGGTCCTAAGGGCAGCATCGTTACCATTTCCGACAGCGTAAAGAGCAAATAAGGAGAGTGAAGCAAAATGGCGGCTATTAAAGTATTGAATATGAGCGGCGCAGAAGTTGGCGAAATCGAACTTTGCGATAACGTGTTCGGCGTCGAATATAAAGAATCTCTGATTCATCAAGCGGTCGTTACCCGTCTTGCAAACGAAAGACAGGGTACGAAATCCACCCTCACGAGAACGG
>JAZRBK010000344.1:0-4303 GCA_045635025.1 Candidatus Scatosoma sp. | reverse complement strand
ACATGGCTACGATCCGACTTTATCCCGTCCGTTCCATAAAATAATGATGAAGAAATAAAGAAAGTTTTTTATAGCCGAGAGGGTATGCTCCGTTTTTTCGAGAAAGCGGTAGCATACAGCATAAGCATATAGCAGTAGTATATATGCTTTCATAGGGCGGAAATTGACAGTTTTTCGCATATTTTCACAAAGAAAAGGGAAAAAACCCAAAAAAAGCGAAGCTTTTTAACGGTAAAATATTGACCTGAGCGTTTTTTTTGCGTATAATAGATATATGGAAAAAATTAGGCAAAACAAAAGGGGAATATACGCGTTGCGGATTATATTGACGTTGCTTTGCGCGTTGGTGCTCGCGTGGATATTTTCCAATTCGTTAGCCGTGGGCGAGAAGTCCTCTTCTCAAAGCGGAGCGGTAACGGACGCGGTGCAAGACGTAGCGGGTGTGATAGCTCCCGATTCGAGCGTGGCGACGGCTACGGGCGGGGATTACGACAAATTGCACATGGACATACGGACGCTTGCGCATTTTTGCGAGTTCGTAGCGCTTGGCGGGCTGTTGCTGTTTTGTTATTTTTCCTACACGCGTAAAAAAGATTTCTTCATAATTCCGATTTGGCTCGTACTGTTCGTACCGCTTATCGACGAGTGCTTGCAAACGTTCACGGGCGGTAGAGCGGCGGAGCTTAGCGACGTACTTATCGATACGGCAGGCGGGCTCGTGGGAATGGCGCTCGCTTTCGTGGCCTTTTTACTTGGAAGAGCGTGGTATTTACGGCGAAAACGCCGTGTCCGCGCGAACGCGCGCAAGAAGAGCTCGGATTTGTAGAGCCTTGTAAAAAATCGGGGTTATGCACGGGCAGCGGAAAAAGTTATCATAAAGCGCAAACGCAAAGGAATAAGCCGTAGAAAAGCAAAATGCGGGCTGGCGGCTCGCGGGAAAGAGAGGTGGACAATGTCGGGCGAAAGTTTGGAAATCGCACTTATAAAATACAGTAAAAAAACTTGGTGCAAAAGCGGTGTGTTGGGCTTTTTTATCGGGCTCGCCGTCATCGTGCCGGGCATTAGCGGTTCGACCGTCGCCATTATTTTTAAGCTCTACGACCAGTTTTTGTATGCTATCGGCAACCTGTTTAAGCAGTTCAAAAAATGCTTCGTGTTCCTCTTGCCTATCGTGATTGGTATTATTATCGGCTGTCTGCTTGGGTTCGTCGCCGTGAAAAAGCTGCTCGCGCTTTTACCGTTTGCTATTATTTGCCTCTTTACAGGGCTAATGTGCGGCGCTTTCCCCGCGGTTAGCGACGAAATCCGCGGCGCAAAATGGAGCAAAAAACGCATAGCCCTTTTTAGCGCGGGCATTCTTTTACCCGTCGCAATGGGCTGTTTGTCCGCCGTTTTAACCCTCCGCGGAAACGGAGCAGGCGGAGATTTATTCGCCGTAATTGATTTTTGGCACGTCATTTTAGCGGTGTTCGTCGGCGCGATAATGGGGATTACCCAAATCGTACCCGGGCTTTCCGCAAGTGCGTTTATGATGGCGCTCGGTTGGTTTGCGAGTATCGTCGCAAGTATCGATTTTGCCTATTGGCAAAGCAATCCGCAAATCTTTATTGTGTACGGCGCGCTTGCCGTGGGGTTTTTGGGCGGGATTTTCCTCTTCTCCAAGCTCCTTACCTTCCTCTTTACTAAGGTGCGCCAAACCGCGTATTTTACTATCGTCGGGCTTTCGCTCGGTTCGATTTTGGCGATGTTCTGCAACGGCGATATCGTCGAGGTTTTCGCTTCTTGGAAAGCGGGTACGGCGACAAATCCCGTGCTCGATATCGTGCTCGGCGTAGTGCTTTTTGCGCTCGGTACTGTTGCAGCGTATATGCTCGTGCGCTATGAGAGAAAAAAAGCGATTGAAAGGCAGAGCACGGAAACTCAAACGCAAACCGAACGGCAAAAACAAGCAAAATAAACGGAAAAGACGGGGGCAGGTATGCGATGAACGCAAACCTGTCCCCTTTTTAAGGAATACAAAACGATGCCGAAACTGTGGACGAAATGGATAGAAAAATTGCAGGAATGGGACGCAAGACACGGGTATAACTGCGATTTATGCGGCAGGGAAACGTTTGCGTATCCCGCGCATAGACTTTGCGAAACCTGCGAAAGTTTGCTCGTGGAAAATAAGCCCGACCGTATCTGCGGCAAGTGCGGAAGAACAACGCGCGCACAGGGGATTTGCTTGGATTGTAAAAGCGCGCTTCCCGCGTTCACACGCGGGTTTTCGCCGTTCGTTTATCACAGCGGGGCTTCTGCGCTTGTCAACAGTTTGAAAACGGGCAAACGCCGACTCGCCTATTTTCTCGGGGAGAAGATGGCGGACTGTTTTGCCGCTGCGTATCAAAGCTTTTCTGCAAGTGAACGCGAAGAACCCCTCTTGCTCGTGTCTGTGCCGAGCACCGAAAGCACGTTGCTTGCGCGCGGTTACAACCAAGCCGAGGCGCTTTTAAGCGTAATCGCCAAACGGCTCACCCTCCGCGGCGTTTCCGTGGAAATCGGCGAGGATATTCTGCAAAAACGCAAGGAAACGGCACAACAAAAGGAACTCGATTTTTATCATCGTGCGAAAAACGTATCGGGCGCGTATCACGTGCACAAACGGAAAGAATGTAAAGGGCGAACAGTTCTTCTTATAGACGACGTAATGACGACGGGAGCAACGGGTAACGAATGTGCGCGTAGGCTATTCGGCGCGGGAGCGAGCAAAGTCTACTTTCTAGTGAGCGCAATGCTCCCTGAAAAAGAGAAACTCAATTAAAATCCCGCCTTTGAAAACAGGGAAAACCCCGTGCAAAAGCTTGCACGGGGTTTCCAATGTGAAAATCATACAAAAGAGCAATAGTCCGTTTCGGGCTCTTTGTGTTTCTATTATACGCCCCATTTTAGACTATGTCAAGTGTTTTTCGGTTAAATATCCTAAAATGGACTAAAATAGTCAAATAAGGGGTATTATGATGCAAAACCGTATACGGGAGCTTCGATTGTCGTTTGAGCTCACACAAAGCGAATTGGCACACAAAATCGGATTAAACCAAAGCGCGATTGGGAAATACGAAAGAGGAGAGCTTGAACCGAGTATCGAAACGTTGAAAAGGCTTTCCCAGATTTTTGAATGTAGCATTGACTATGTTACGGGTAATAGCGACGATTTAGGCGTTATCTCCATACAGCGCCTTGAACAAGCCGCGCTTATGAAAGAGGAGCAAGAACTTTTAGAGGCGTACCGCGCGCTCAATCCGAACAATAAATCCCGTGTTTTTGCCTATGCAAAAATCCGTTTGGAGGAGCAGGAGGATTAAGTTTAGATAAACCGCCGAGCCTCGATATAGTAGCTCCAACGCTTGGCGGAAATCTGCTCGATACGGGCGTAATCGGAGGCGGTGTGTAGGATATAGTTATCGCCCAAATAGAGCGCGACGTGCCCTACCCGTTCCACGCCCGTAAGATGTTCGCGGGTTTCGTTGGTGAAGAAGATACAATCCCCGCGCTGTAAATCTCCGCGCGCGACGAGTTTGCCCTGTTTCACTTGCGTGCGGGTGTTTACCTGCAAGAGCGTGTCTGCGCCTTTATAAAAGATATACTGCATCAAGGACGAACAATCGAACTTTTGCGTGGTAAAGCCCGAAAGGAGCTTCCCTTTCCCGTCGTGTAACCGTACCGCGCCGTACACGTAAGGAACGCCGAGCAGCTTATATCCCTCCTCGATAACCTTTTCTACTTTGTCGTTTTCACTTGTTTCCAAGGACAAAACGGCGGCGTACGAGGCATACAGGTACGCGGTCTTGCCGCGGTAATAGGTTTTGTACCATTGTCCGCTCTTGCCGACGACGGCGTAGGTAGTGCCTTTTTCCGCCGAGCCGAGAATAGCGTAATCCGTTCCCGCTCCTGCGCGCAGATTAACGTTATTGCCTGTGCAACGTATGTATTGCGCGTATACGGGTGTGGGCGTAGGCGTTGGGGTCGGCGTAACCGCCGTGTCGCCCGTCGGAGCGTTCGGGTTAGAGGGAGTTTCGGGTGTTTCGGGAGCGTTAGGTGCGCTCCCGTTTTCTATATCCACCGACGGGGAATTAGGGGGCTGCGCTTCCGATTGCGTTTTACACGCACCAAGCGTCGCCGTGGCGAGTGTGAACGTACAGGCAAGCAATAACGCTGCCAAGGATTTTAAGGTTTTTTTGCTTTTCATATCATTATTTCTCCTTTGAAAAGTATCGTACGGCGGGCGAGCGGAAGTCCTTTCGGGTAAGTCCGTTTGCGTGGA
>JAZRBK010000343.1:0-1102 GCA_045635025.1 Candidatus Scatosoma sp. | reverse complement strand
TAGTCCATTTCCAAATCCTGCAACCAAAGGGTAGCGCGCTTACCTACCGTCGTAAGCTGTGCGGGCTGCAAATGCGTAAAACCAAGCGTCGGCAAATCCTTGTATTGAAGCGCGAAACGTTTGAGCTTATCCATTACGTTGACGAGCTTTTTCAAAATAATATCGAGTGCGTCGTCGAGCATAATCGCTTCCGCATTACAATCCACGAAACAACTCGTAGCGCCAAGGTGAATAATCGGCATAGCCTTTTTCGCATACGCGCCGTACGCTTTTACGTGCGCCATAACGTCGTGACGAACCTCTCTTTCAAATTGAGCCGCCAACTCATAGTCGATATTCTCCGCGTATTCTTTGAGCTCGTCCACTTGCTCTTGCGTAACGTTGAGCCCCAACTCCATTTCCGATTCCGCGAGCGCAACCCACAGCTTTCTCCAAAGCTTGAAACGTTTCTCATCAGAAAACGCCTGTTGCATTTCCTTACTCGCGTAACGGGTGGTTAAGGGATTGTTGTAAATACTGTTATCTATCATCGTTTTTTCCTTTTTAAGTGCGTGATTTTGCTATTTTTCAGTGGGTTATCGTTACGCTTTTACGGGCTCGTCGTATTCAACGCCGAACGTTTCAACCGTTACTTTTTTCATTTTTTGTTCTTCGTAGGGTCTATCGCTCCAATCGGTTTTAACCTCCGCGATTTCGTCCACAGTATCCATACCCTCGATAACTTTCCCAAACGCCGCGTACTGTCCGTCGAGATACTCCGCTACGTCGTGCATAACGAAAAATTGCGAGCCCGCCGAATCGGGGTGTCCCGCACGCGCCATAGAAAGCACGCCGCGCTCGTGCGATAAATCGTTTTGCGTAAAACCGTTCCCCGCGAACTCGCCTTTGATATGATATCCAGGACCGCCCGTGCCCGTGCCGTTGGGGTCGCCGCCCTGAATCATAAACCCCGCGATAACGCGGTGGAAAATAAGCCCGTCGTAATAACCTTTTTTCACAAGCGAAATAAAGTTATTCACCGTATTGGGCGCTTTTTCGGGATAAAGTTCTGCCTTGAACGTCTTACCGTTCGTCATTTCAAACGTAATAATCGGATTTTGCA
>JAZRBK010000342.1:0-4103 GCA_045635025.1 Candidatus Scatosoma sp. | reverse complement strand
TGAGGTTAAGCGTATTCACGTACAAGTCCGCAAGCCACGTCATCATATTATCAAACTTCGCGATAACTTCGTTGAAGTCAAGCGCGTCGTTGCTGGTAATCGCTTGGAACTCGGGGGAAACTTGCATAGGTTTACCCGTCTTTTTATCTTTCATTTGCTCGTCCTTACCGCCGTTGATAGCGTAAAGCAAGCATTTTGCAAGGTTCGCTCTCGCGCCGAAGAACTGCATATCTTTACCGACTTTCATACAGCTTACGCAGCAAGCGATTGCGTAATCGTCGCCCATTTCAGGACGCATCAAATCGTCGCTTTCGTATTGAATGGAAGAGGTACGGATAGAGATTTCCGCACAGTATCTCTTGAACGCTACGGGCAATCTCTTCGACCAAAGCACCGTAAGGTTCGGTTCGGGAGCAGGGCCGAGGTTGTCAAGCGTATGGAGGATACGGAACGACGTCTTGGTAACGAGCGAACGTCCGTCAACGCCCATACCGCCGATAGCTTCGGTTACCCACGTGGGGTCGCCGGAGAAGAGTTCGTTGTACTCTTTCGTTCTCATAAACTTCACGATACGGAGTTTCATAACGAAATGGTCGATAAACTCTTGCGCTTGTTCTTCCGTGATGAGCCCCTTTTCGAGGTCTCTTTGGATATAGATATCGAGGAAAGTGGTATTTCTACCGATGGACATCGCCGCACCGTTTTGGTCCTTGATAGCGCCAAGGTAACCAAAGTACAACGCTTGGATAGCCTGTTGTGCGGTTTCCGCGGGTTTAGAGATATCGCAACCATACGTTGCCGCCATTTCTTTAAGAGCTTTGAGCGCCTTGATTTGGTCAGCTACTTCTTCGCGGTTTCTTACTCTTTCCGGGGTCATATCGCCGCAGATAGCGAGCTTATCTTCCTCTTTCTTTTGAATGAGGTAATCGATACCGTAAAGCGCTACACGGCGGTAGTCGCCGATGATACGGCCGCGGCCGTAAGCGTCGGGAAGACCCGTCAAAATATGTGCGGAACGAGCCGCTCTCATTTCCGGCGTATAAACGTCGAACACGCCCTCGTTATGCGTTTTGCGGTATTTCGTGAAGATTTCTTTCACGTTTTCGTCGATTTTATAACCGTACATTTCCAAAGCGCCCTCGGACATACGGATGCCGCCGAACGGTTGCAAAGAACGCTTGAAAGGCTCGTCCGTTTGTAAACCGACGATTTTTTCAAGGTCTTTATCCAAATACCCTGCGCCGTGAGAGGTAAGCGTGGAAATAATTTTCGTATCCGCGTTCAGAACCCCACCTGCTTCGCGTTCTTTCTTCGACAAATCGCAAACAATATTCCAAAGTTTTTTGGTCGCTTCGGTTGCCGGAGCAAGGAACGTTGCGTCGCCTTCGTACGGAGTATAGTTGCGCTGAATGAAATCGCGTACGTCTACTTCGTCATTGCACCATTTTCCGGGAACAAATCCTTCCCAACCTTTGTATTGCATCATAACACAACTCCTAAAAAATATATTTGTTACTAAATTATTTATAAACAAATGCGCGCCGACGTAAACGTTTCCGTTCCGTTTTTGCGTATTTATTTTCCGTTATTTTTTGCACCGCACACGTTTGGTGCGCACACTCTTTACACCGAACTCTTTTGCGCGAACGCTTTTTGCGCCGAACGGCGCACTCCCGTTACTTTTGCGCCTTATATTCTTCGATTTTAGCGTCTAACCAAAGTTCTAAAATCTCTTCCGGTTGAAAGCCCGCGCAGCGTGCGAAGATTTTTCCGTCCTCAACGAGCAAAATGGTGGGAACTTTCTCCACTTCCAGCTCTTCCATCAAATCGAGCGTGGTATAATCCGCTTCGATATGCACGAGTTTAATATCCCCGCGCGCCGAACAGAGCCCGTCCAAAATCGGCATAAGCGTTAAACAGTTCGCACACGACTCGCCGCTGATTTCCACGCAACAAAGCCCCGCCGTCAATTCTTGGTATTTCTTCTTATCCATTTAATATCCTCTTGGCGTTTTGCACCCGTTCTTTCGTCGGCGCTTCTACGCCTTTGAGCGGATATTCAACGCCCAATTTTTCGTATTTCACAACGCCCAACGTATGATAGGGAAGCACTTCCACTTTCTCAACCCCTTGCAAGGTATCGATGAACGCGCGCGTTCTTTGCAAACTTTCCTCTCCGTCGGTAAGATTTGGCACGAGCACCTGCCGTACCCAAAACTTCTTGCCGTTATCGCTTAAAAATCTTGCGAAACTTAGCGTGTTTTTATTGCTATGACCCGTCAGCTTTTTACAAGCCTCGTCGTCGATATGCTTAATATCAAGCAAGAACAAATCGGTAACTTCAAGCAGTTTTTTATGCTTTTCCACGCTTGCTGCGCTTTCCGCGTTAAAGGTAATTCCCGAAGTGTCTACGCAAGTGTGTATGCCTTTGCCTTTCAAAAACTTGAAAAGTTCGGTTACGAACTCGATTTGCAAAAGCGGTTCGCCGCCCGAAACGGTTACGCCTCCGTTTTCCCCGAAATAATTTTTATATCGGAGCACGCGCCCTGCCACTTCCTCGGCGGTATATTCCTCGCCGCCCTCTCCCCAAGTATCGGGGTTATGACAGTACTGACAACGGAGCGGACAACCCTGCAAAAACACCACGAACCGAATTCCCGGTCCGTCTACCGTACCGAAAGATTCAAAGGAATGAATACGTCCTTTCATAATTCCTCTTTTCCTCCTATGTACGCGCTTACGGGTGGTGTAGTTGCGCGTGCGTATACGCATTAGCGCCCGCACGGGGTTTCCCCAAAAAAAGGCGAACACGCGAGTCCGCGCGCCGCCCCTTTGTTCTCACAATATTATTATAACAAACGCGTTTGGTTTTGTCAAGTCTTTCTCGTAATTTTTTTTGAGCTTTTTCGATTTCCACCTTTGTCAAATCCTGCCTTTTAGGTGCGAAAAATCAAAAGTTTGCGTCCCGCGTAATTCCACGCGAGTACGAGTAAAGTCATTATCCCTTTCGCGAGCCACTTTTTCCAAGCGGTATTCAAAAGCTCGGTAACCCCGAAAAGGGTAATCTCAGGCAATACCGCTACGAGCAGAACTACCCCGATTTCCGTGAGCAACAATCCGATAAGCCCTATCGCCGCGAACACCGCGAAAGATTTTTTCGAACGCGCTTTCTCCCCGTCCTTAACCGTAAGGAACACCACGCGGACGGACAGTATCCAATTCACACTAAGCCCTACGCCAAATCCAAGCGCGGTAGCAAGCACGAGGTAAACCGTTTGCGCCGTTTCACTCTGCTTGGGCAACAGCGGAAAAAGTAACCCGTCGAATATCCAAAAGACGGCGTAATCCACGAGCGTTGCCGCGCCTCCCACAAGCAAAAATCTAACTATCTCCCAAAAAAGTTGTTTCTTCGTTTGCCTCATTCGTTTCCGCTCCGTACCGCCGTCCGTTTTGGCTATCCTCTTTTACGATACTTTTTAATACCCCTTTATTATACCCCGTTTCGCAAGGAAAGTCAACTTCTTTTGCGTTCAACTCGTACACGGTAGCCTCTTTTTCCAACAGGAAAGGTCAAAATAAGCGGTAATACTTTACCAAGTTTGACGGGTTTTTGGGCAAAATTATATAAAAACCACCTTTCGCGGTGTTCCGCAAAAGGTGGTTTTATCCTTACTTTTTAAGCGTTTTCGCTTGCTTCTTCCTCAACGGGTTTTTCCGCTACGGCGTTGTAGTTGCCGACGTATTGCGGCGTTACGCTCTTGTACGATTTTGTACCCGTACCTGCGGGGATAAGCTTACCGATGATAACGTTTTCTTTCAAGCCGACAAGGTAATCGCGCTTGGTGCGGATAGCCGCTTCCGTAAGCACTCTCGACGTTTCTTGGAAGGACGCCGCCGACAAGAAGGAGTCGGTTGCAAGCGCCGCTTTCGTGATACCGAGGAGCACACGCTTTGCAAGAGCGGGTCTGCCGCCGTTTGCCATCGCTTTCGCGCTTTCGTCTTGGAAGGTTACCATATCTACAAGCTCGCCAGGGAGCAAGTTGGTATCGCCCGCGTTCTCTACGCGTACCTTTTTAAGCATTTGACGAACGATGATTTCAACG
>JAZRBK010000341.1:0-4909 GCA_045635025.1 Candidatus Scatosoma sp. | reverse complement strand
GTTCGCTATTCCCGTCCGCGAGAATATCCGCATAAATCTTGATATAGAAAGCGAAGTAGTCGCCGTCTTTCACTTCGTCCCATCTGTCCGCCGCTTTATTGGCAATTTCAGAATAGGTAACCGCATGCAAATCGGAAACGGAAACACCCGCGTCCATCAATGCGTTTCTATTCAATTTATAAAGGCTGTACTCCTGTTGAAGATTGGTCGCGCCAATAACTTTCACGCTATCAAGCGTATACGTCTTATCAAGCACTTCCGTAGCCTTTCTGCCGTTCTTAGAGGTAGGGTCTTCTACCTTCAACGCGCGATTCTTTACTTCAAACGTGAACGAAGGAATCTCTTCGATATCCCATACGTTGCTCGTATCCACGTCTACAAGCTTTCCGTCAAGATACGCTTGCATCTTATTATCCGCTTTATCTACTGCGAATACCTTAAACTCGTACATACCCTCGCTGGAAACGGGAATCTCCAAAGAGTTATACGCACGGTTGGAAAGCGTGCTCGCGTTCGTGGAGCTGGGCGATTTGTAGGAAACCGTAAACTTCAAACCGCGGTAACCGTTATTATCTCCGAGCATACTGTCAAGCGAAGTCAACTGCAAGTAGGAATTGCTACCCGCATATACGTCCGCTGCTGCGCTCGTAATCTTTGCTTGATATGCCGCAACGACATCGTCGTAATTTGCCACTTTTTCATTGCTCTTTTTCGTTTCGTTTTTCGTAAAGAGCTTATACTCTGGTCCGTCCGTATTCTTATCGAGCGCGATATATTGCGTCGTATCGCCGTCAACCGTTCTAAGTGCTTCCGCATTCACATACCAAGCGAGTTCGTATACGGGCTTTTTATATTCGCCGTCGTCCGCACTATACTTCCCGTCGTCTAAGGTAAAGCGAATTGCTAAGAATTCGGTGTTCTCGCCGTTGTGCGTATACTGGTCGTATACCGTCGTAGGAACTCCGTCTTTTACGTAAGACGTTTCATGGAAATATACGGAAGTACTGAGCGGGTTGTATTTCTTTTCCGTGTGATTAGGGTTATACTGATAATACTCGCGCGTAATCGTTACGTCCTTGGAAAGCACGTCCACGTAATCGTAATCGAGCTCAAACTTCGTACCGAGCAAGAACCCGCTTACTTCCTCGTTAACAACGAGCACGGGCGCAGCCGTATCGACTACTTCCTTGTTCTCCGTAATATTATTAAACTTTTGCCCGTTAATGCTCGTAAGCAAAACGGTTGTCGTTTCCACTTCTTCCGTCGCCGTATCGTCCTTTACCGTAGCCGAGAATTGTAAAGGCAACGTTTTACCCGCAGAATACTCCGCCAAATAAGAACCGACGTTGGTGAACTTACCCGCCTCTAACGTTTGACCGTTGAGTGCGATACGAACGTTAAACTCGCCGTCCGCGCAAGCGTCCTCGTTCAGCGTGAGCGTCATTTCTTTGCCGACGTACTCGCCGTTATATTCCGTCTTTGCTCCGCCGTTTACGGATACCGCAAAACCCGTAGCCGTCTTTTCAAATTTCACGACGTTGGTTGCTTTATCGTCCTCGCTTGCCCAAGCAGAGGGGCTGTCCACCGACAAGGATACGGTTTCGAACTTGCTATCCGCAAGCTTAAAACCAACGCTTAAATATGCTGCCGCATCTTTCGCCGTATACCACTTAAACGCCAAATCGCGTTTGAGATATACGCTACCATCGTCGGAAAGCGTAAACGCCGTTAAGTTATCCGCATTTTTATCAATCTTTGCACTTTTTGACGAGAACACGTCGGTAAGGGCATACACCTTATCTTCCGTCGTCGTATCCGCCATAGCAACGTTCGTTGTTACTACGCCAATAAGCGCCGTGGACATCGCCACCGACGCAAGTGCTAATGTTAAAGCTTTCAATTTGTTTCTTTTCATAAAAAAAGTGCCTCTTGTTGTTTTGTAGACTTTCGCCTATATACAATACCGTACCTAACCATTTTACACCGAAACGAACTTTTTGTCAATCGCATTTCAAGGTAATTTACGCGGTTTTTACGATTTTATTGTTTTTTTATTTAATTTCCGTCGCTTTTACCACGTCAAAGACTTTCCAAGGCGTTTCGTCGCGAGGCGGCTCGACGATGAATTTAAGCCGTTCTTTCGTAATCGGGTGCGAGAAAGAAAGCGAATACGCCCACAAGGCAAGCTTGCCCTTTTGCGCTAACGCACCGCCGTAACGCATATCCCCGAAAAGCGGACGGGAAATCCCCGCCATTTGTACGCGGATTTGATGCGTTCTGCCCGTATGCAGACGCACTTCTACAAGAGAGTACTTGCCCTTGCTTTCCAACGTTTTATAATCGAGTTCGGCGTATTTAGCCCCCTCTTCACTCGGCGTACAAATATACACCATATTATTTACGGTGTTCTTCCTTAAATAATTACAAAGCGTTCCGCGTTCTTCCTCGGGCGTACCGCAAAGCACGGCAAGATACTTCTTCTCAAAATCGCCCGATTGCAATCCCGCCGTTAAGCGCGCGGCGGCTTTGCTCGTCTTAGCGTATACCATTACGCCGCCCGTAGGTCTATCCAAACGGTGCACGAGTCCCACGTATACGTTCCCTGGCTTATTATACGCCGTTTTTACGTACGTTTTCACTTGGTCGAGTAAATTATCGTCCTTGCTCTCGTCGGGGCAACAAGCGGTCATCTGCGCCTTTGTAACCACAATAATATGGTTGTCCTCGTACAAAATCTCGAACGGGGGTTGATATGCTTGTTGTTCGGGGTTCTGCGCTACCGCCAAGTCTTTATTTTCTGTCATTGACAAATATTCCTCCTGCACCGCAAGGAAGGGAAATCCCCTCCTCCGTTTTTATTCCCACCTCGTAAGCCTCGACTTTTCCGTCGTAGTTTTTGAGCGTGAGCTGTAAAATATTTTTGAGTACCATAGGTTGTAAACCCGTCGTATAACTGTTAATGAGCACAAACAACGGATTGTCAGAAAGCACCTCGCTACACGTTTCTACAAAACGGTATAAATCGCTTTCAATTTTCCACATTTCCCCGCTTGGACCTCTTCCGTACGAGGGCGGGTCCATAATGATAGCGTCGTATTTATTCCCGCGACGGATTTCCCGTTGTACGAACTTCAAACAGTCGTCCACGATATACCGCACGCCCGTTTCAATTCCCGAAAGTCGAACGTTTTCTCCCGCGCGCTCCACCATACCTTTCGCCGCGTCGACGTGAGTTACCTGTGCTCCCGCTTTCGCGCAAGCCACCGTCGCTCCGCCTGTGTACGCAAATAAATTAAGTACCTTTATCGGTCTGCCCGCGTTTTTGATGAGCTCGGTCATATATTCCCAATTAACGGCTTGTTCGGGGAAGAGCCCCGTATGCTTAAAGCCCATCGGCTTGATTTTGAACTGCAACCCAAGCTTTTCATAAGAAATCTTCCATTCTTGGGGTATCTCTTTCAAAATCTTCCAACCACCGCCACCTTTTTCGCTACGCTTATAGTATGCGTTGAGCTTCGGATAGGAAAATAAGTCCATCTGCGCCGACCAAATCACCTGCGGGTCAGGTCGAAGTAAATAAACGTCTTTCCAACGTTCGAGCTTGTACCCGTCGCCCGTAGCGATAATTGAATAATCTTTCCAATTTTCAGAAATCTTCATACCGTATTCCTATATTATATTATAAAAAACGTATTATAAAAACGTATTATAAAAAACCGTGTAAAATAAACCAGTTATTCAAAAGCCCCGCCCATTGCGCGACGTGCGAATCGTTGGGGGCAAGCCCTAATCCATGAGGGCCGAACGGGAAAACGTGCATTTCACAAGAAACCCCTTTCTCATAAAGCGCGCTCGCGTATCGGTAACTATTGAGCACCTTTACGCACGTATCGTTCGCCGTATGCCAAATAAATGCTTTGGGGGTATGCTCGTGAGCAAGGAGCGACGGGTCGTAATCCAACCAATCCCCGTTATCCTCACCGAGCAAATTATTGTACGAGCCTTGATGAGCAATCTCCTTATCAGAAGCGATTACGGGATAGCATAAAATCTGCCCGTTAGGAAGATAGTCTTTCTCGTCAATTTCGTCTACCCCTTCTCCTATAAGTTTTGCGGTATAGGTCGATAAAAGCGCCGTCAAATGCCCGCCTGCCGAAGAGCCCATTACGCAAATCTTATCGGGGTTCACTCCGAAGCGTTCGCAGTTCGCACGAACGAAGCGCACCGCTCTGCGCGCATCTAATAGCGGCAACGGGAAACGCTTGGGTGCTACGCTATAATACACGACGAACGCCGTAATCCCGATACTGTTGAGATATTTCGCATAGTCCTCTCCTTCGTAGGGTGCAAGCATAGCGTAACCGCCACCAGGGAAAATCACAACCGCCGCATCCGTTTTTGGGGTTGCGGGCGCATACCATTCTATTTTTGTGTCGTGTTCTGTATTGTCATTCCACAAAGAAAATCTTTCCATACCATACCTCTTAGTTCATACTATATCTATTTTATTATACTTGAAAAGACGGGGCTTGTAAAGTGTTTTACGCAAGTTGTATCAAAAATGACAGGAAATTAAAGAGAAAAAATCCGTGAAAAAGCCGCTGATACTACCTTGAAAAAAAGTTTTTTAATTTTTTTGATTTTTTTTGTAAAAAGCGTGAAAAAACAGTTGACAAAAGTTTTGCTTTTTAGTATTATAATTAAGCTGTTTGAACGGCGGAGGCAAATTCGCCCGATAAACGTTCATATCGCGGGGTGGAGCAGCTAGGTAGCTCGCCGGGCACATAACCCGGAGGTCGCAAGTTCGAATCCTGCCCCCGCAACCAAAATGGCGGCGTAGCTTAGTTGGTTAGAGCGATCGGTTCATACCCGATAGGTCATAAGTTCGAATCTCATCGCCGCTACCATG
>JAZRBK010000340.1:0-5618 GCA_045635025.1 Candidatus Scatosoma sp. | reverse complement strand
ATCGTAAGAAACGTAAATGGGCATATCCCCCATAATTTCTATTCCCTTTGCGTGTGCATAACTTAAAAGCGTGTTCCATTGCTTTAAGAAAATATACTGCGTGAACTGCCAAAAAGCTATCTCGCCTGCATACTCCCTTTCGTGCGCTTCTATTGCCGCTTTTTCTGCGTTTTTATATGGTTCGTCCCAGTCCTCCCAGCTACGGTAATCAAAGCGCACTTTCAAGGACATAAACAACGCGTAATCGGCGTATTTGCCCGTGGATAAAAACGCTTTCCAATCCGTCTGTTCCCGATTGAAACGGGAAAACGCCAATTTCAGGAGCGGGATTTTTACCGTGAACAGCTTTCCGTAATCAACACGCCGTTCGTCCTCGCCCCAATCGATTGCGGCATATTCGGCATTTTGCAAAAGCCCGTCCGCTTCTAAATATTCCAAATCGATAAAATACGGATTGAGTGCGTCCGCCGCAAACGATTGATAGGGACTATCCCCGTAACCCGTCGGTAACAACGGCAATACCTGCCAAATCTTTATCCCCGCGCGGGCAAGCCAATCGACGAACGCGTACGCGCCTTTCCCGAGCGTGCCTATACCCTCGCTTGACGGCAACGACGATACGGGCATTAAAATCCCCGCCCGACGAGCCGATTTTTTTACAACCTTTTTCTTTTGCATAGCCGTAGCCGTACCTCTCCGCGTATCTTTTGTGCCGCCTTTTTGCAACTTTTTTCCCGTGCTTTCGTTTGCAGAGCTAAGCCGCGCCGTAACCGTTTTCATTTCTTACAACCTCAAAGCGTTTTTCGTGAGCTTTTGCCGCTCCCCTCTACTATTCCCCTTTGGTTTTCCTTTTATGCCTGCGGAATACGGGAAAGTAACGTCCGTTCCCATTTTTCTACGCCTTTTATCTCTTCGAAGCGCAAAAGCGTTAGCGCCTGTTCTATTAAATCGGTTACCGCTTCCGTTTTGCCAAACGCGGCGGAGAACGCCGCTAAAATGCGTTTCGCGCTCGCCTCCTCGCTTTGCAAATACTCCTTGCAATATTGTCCGCAAGCTTCCGCGCGTTCCAAATCCCCGCGCAAAGCGTGCATATATACGAGCTCCGCCGCAAGTTTTTCCCGTTCGATAGCCGACAAATATTCCTGCGAATTCGCCAAGCGGTTCAAACAATCCGCCGCTTGTTGCTCCTTACCTTTATCCAAGAAATAACGGTAGCGCAAATCGAGAATGACTGCGAATAACGGCTCGTCCTCAGGGAGCTGGGGAAGCTCGAAAAAGAGTTTTTCCTCTATCTCCGCAAAGCGTTTTCCCTCGTAAAGATTGCCTTGGATTTCCATCGCCGCAAGCATCGTCTTTTCCGCAGCGTAACCCCTTTTCAAACCGCGATACACAAGCGCGTCCGTCTTTCCGCTCCCGTATTCGAGCGGGAGCACGTTCAAGAAAAATAAATATGCCGTATACGGTAAAAACCCAAACGCCACGAAAAACGGGCGCACGAATATGCTCAATAACACCGCCGTTACCGCAAGGCATACTAAGAATACACCGCTAAATACCAATCCGCCGAGCACGTATTTTTTCGCGCGGTTTTGCATATTTCCACTCGATTTGGGCACGGCTTGCGTTTGTTCCGCGCCGAACGGGGACACGATACGAAGACGCGTTTTTCCGCGGTTACGGCTAAGCTCAAAACAGAAAAACTTTGAATACACGATTTGCATATCCGCGCGTTTCGCAAAGAGGATATGCCCAAGCTCGTGTAAAAACGGTGCGAGAAAAAGACTGAGCGTAAGTCCTAAAAGCGCGGCAACGAGCGCGGCGTTTCCCGCTTCCCAAGCCCGCCAAAAAACAAGCCCCCAACCCGCGAGCATTGCAATTAAACAAATTACCGCGTAAAGTATCGGCAGTTTTCTTTTCATTCTATCCACCCCTTTGTGATAGCGTATCCCTCTAAATTATCCCTATCGCTGACGACGAGCTCTTCCCACGAAAACGTCCGCATAAGCGTTGCAAGGAGCACCGCTCCGCCCGCGAGCACGTCCGCTCTGCCCGTCGGCATACAGGGATATTTTGCAATTTCTTCCACGGGCGTAGCAAGAAGTTTTGCCGCAAACGCAGACATTTCCCCCGCCGTGATTTTCGTGCCCGTAACGACGTCCGAGCGATATTCCCGCAAGCCCAATTTCAACGCCGCGAGCGTCGTCGCCGTGCCGCCAATCGCGTACACAGTAGCCGTAAACGGTACTTTCCCGTAACTTTTTGCCGCCGAACTCGCCGCTGCTTGCAATTTTGCCTCTTCTCTGCCGCAAGCGTCTTTTAGACGCACTACACCGATATCCACACTCTTTTGGAATACGAGCTTGTCCTGCTTTTTCACGACGATTTCGGTGCTCGCTCCTCCCACGTCTACAATACCGCCGTCCGCCCCGCCAAGCGCACCTATCGCCCCGAGCTTAGCTTCCGCCTCTCCTGAAAGCACCTCGACCGTTAACCCGCACAACTCTTTCACGCAGGCAACGAAGTCCCGCCCGTTTTCCGAAGTGCGGACTGCCGCGGTAGCAAAAGCGGCAATTTCCTGTGCGCCCTCCGATTTTGCGAGCGCGTAAAACTTCGCTACGGCGGTGGCGGTGCGTTTTATCGCTTCCGTTTTTAATATCGGGCGGGTAGCCAAACCCTCGCCAAGGCGGGTGGTTTCAAGCCGTTTATATAAAACTTTTCCGTCCGCCACGAACATTAGGCGAACGGAATTAGAACCGATGTCAATTACGGCATATTTTTTCATCTTTTAATCCTGACCTTTGATAAGTCCCAGCTTAAACGCGGCGAGTTGCTTATAAAAATCCGACTCGTAATATTCTAAATCGGACTCACTCTGCTCGTTTAACGCCTCGTAATACGCGACGTCCTCTTCCGCCTTTTCGATGCGGTTGTTGAGCACCGCGATGGTTATCCACTGATAAACGAGATAGGCGAGCAAAACGACGAGGAGCGTCGTCCCCGCGACGGCGATTGCCGTGATTGTTCTTCTCATTTTGTCTTGCGTCATAAGCTTTCTTCCACCTGTTGATAAGTGTTTTTTCCTTTTTTCTCGCCCACTTTATCAGTTTCGCTATCTTATTATAACACAAACTTTCAAAAAAGGCAATAATTTTGTGCAAAGTTTTCAAATATATTATTCCGCCAACGGCGTATCCTAGCCAAGTATACGCCCGAAAGGAGGGAAATTTGAAAAAATAACCGCTCCAAACGACGAAAAGTGCAAACGCGAGCCAAAACCCCACGTCTAAAATTGCGCCCACGATTTTATTTTTTCCCCGTCCGCAACCGAGCAAAAGCCGCAAAAAAGCGAACCCTTCGTATAGTACGCCGCCGAGAAATCCCAAGCCGATACATAGCCCAAGCCGCGCGAATTGACCGCTCGTATCCACCTTTGTACCTACTTAAATAACCGAGAGGCAAACGATTTACCGCCGTAGGAGATACCGCTTACGCTTCCCTCCGCCGTGAACGAACCGCTACTTTTGGAAAAACCGACGATTTTCAACCCCGAGCCAATGACGTGCATACGCTCGCCACCGCATAATACGAGCACGATTTTCACTTCTGAAAACGCCGCGACGCTTTCTACGCCGCTCACGGAAATCCACTTCCTTTGTTCGATACTTACTGAATGTTTTTGAGGTTCTTGCATACTTTATCGTATGCGCGCGCTCCTTTTTATATGCCCGTTCACTCTTTATTTTTCAAACTTATCCAAAAACGAGTGTTTCTTGCCGTCCGTTTTGTACTCCGCAAGCGTATCAAGCTGTACGTTGTGGATACTTTGGAAAATGTTATTTTCCACGTTGGGATTTTCCTTTTTCAGTTCGGCAATGAGCGCCTTTACCCGTTTCCGAGCGGAAAACGTATCGTCGTCGCCTCCGACCGTCTTTTGCGTGAACTTACAAGCGCAAGCGATAAAGTCGAGTTTATTATGCTCTTTCCAACGCAAAATATCGTTTTCAAGCACACAATAAAGCGGGCGAATCAGCTCCATTCCCTCAAAATTCGTGCTTTTAATACGCGGCAACATCCCTTGCAGCTGCCCCCCGTACAACATTCCCATTACCGTCGTTTCGATGACGTCGCTCTTGTGATGTCCGAGCGCGATTTTATTGCAACCGAGCTCCTTTGCCTTGGCGTAGAGATGTCCCCTTCTCATTCGCGCACATAAATAACAGGGAGCTTCGGCACTTGCCGCGTCCGCCGCCGCGAACACGTCGCTTTCAAACACGGTAATCGGCACGTTCAAAAGCCGAGCGTTTTCTTCTATTTTTTTGCGATTCGCTTCGTTATAGCCAGGGTCCATTACCAAAAAAACGAGTTCAAAGGGAACTTCGCTGTGTTTTTGCAGTTCTTGCATAAGCTTTGCAAGGAGCATACTGTCTTTCCCGCCCGATATACAAACCGCTATTTTATCCCCCGCTTGAATGAGTGCATATTTCTTCACCGCCAACACGAACGGCGACCAAATCGTCTTGCGATAGGTCGTAATAATCGAACGTTCAATTTCCTCAAACGGTTGCAATTTTTTCGCCATATTTATCTTTTGTCCTTTCGTCGTTTTTTCACGTATCTTTTATCCACTCAACGGATAATGAGCAGTTTCTCTTTCGCGCGCGTAATCGCGGTATATAACCAACGGTCCTTTTCTTCCCCGAAGATATAACTCTCGTCGAATATCACCACGAACCCAAACTCCGAGCCCTGCGCCTTATGACAGGTAATCGCGTACGCGTATTCAAAACGGGTAATGCCCTCTTCCCGTAAAACGGAATATTTGCGGAGCTGTTTTTTATTCCCCTCGTGTACGATAACGGCGTTCGTAAGCGTCAACGCCTTATCGCCATAACGGTGGAAATATCTCCCCTCTAAGAAAATGCCCATATCGAACGGAACGTTGACGGGATAGTCCATAAAATCCGCCGTAAAATCCATTCGTGCAAGCCCGTCGGCGTAGGACACGACGCTCGTCGTGATATTTTCCGCTCTGCCAATCGTGCCGTTGACAAGGAAAAATCTTTCCGCTTCGTCAAGCGGCGTACACCAATCGTTCAAGGTGCAAATGAGCTTTTCACCCGCGCAGGGGAGCTCCCCCTCTTCGGCATACCCCAAATACCCGCGAACTTCCCGATTGAGCATTGCCCGCGTTTTATTGCTACCGCAAATGATTTGGTCGGCTTTGAGAAAAAGACGTTTGCGCTCCTTGTCGCTCAGCACGTTTTTGGAAATCACACAAACCTTATCCCCGTAGTTTCCATAGGGTATCCGCTTCCCCTCGCGCGCCATCGTCGCCACCGAAATAATCGGATTATCCGCCGCCTGCCGCACGATTTGCGTGAGCGTATAATGCGGATTTTGCATAAGCACACAACTCCCGTCTACGGGCGGTAACTGCGCCCCGTCCCCCGCAAAGAGGATTTTTCTTTGAAAGGAAAGCAAATCGCGATAGGTTTCCCCGTTAATCATCGAAGCTTCGTCCACAACGATAAGCCGTATCGTCGAATCAATCGAGGAACGCTTGACAAACTCTAACCGTTCTTGGAGTACCCGCCCCTTTTCATCCCGCTCGACGTCCA
>JAZRBK010000339.1:0-3237 GCA_045635025.1 Candidatus Scatosoma sp. | reverse complement strand
TCTTTTCCAAAATGCTGCTCTAAATACGCCTTTTCCCCTACGCTCCGCGTATCCGTCCAATAGACAGAATCGCAAACGGGTTCGCCGTTTTCGTCCATTAAAACTGCGGTATGCGTAGCCGCGTCAAAGCACACGCATTTTATCTCTTTGGGGTCAATCCCGTCTAAAAGCGCGCGGATATTTTTGCAAGCCGCCTCAAACCAATCGTATGGATTTTGTTCAGCTTTTCCTCCCTCGCCAAAGAACGTGGGATATTCGGCGGTAGCCGTAGCTACCACCGTCCCATTCTCTTTCAATAGCGTCGCCTTGCTAGCGCCGCCACCAAAATCTACTCCAAGTACGTACATAGTACGCTCCTTTTTCTTATTTTACAATCCACTTATGGCATTCTTCGGAGGAGCTCAAAAGCCCGCGCTTTTTCCCTGCCATAATCCAAAGGCAATAGTTTTTATAACCAGGCGCAACGGTGAACGGGTGATAGCCCTTAGGGATAATCACCATATCGCCGTTTTGCACTTTATACACTTCGTTAATCTCTTCGTTTTCGGAGGTGTATACCGCTTGGAAACCAAACCCTTGCGGTTTATCGAACTCGTAATAATAGATTTCGTCGAGTGCGCCTTCCGTAGGCATATTGTCAACGTCGTGCTTGTGCGGAGGATAACTACCCCACTTGCCGTCCTCTACCCAGAACTCGCCGATATACAAATAATTTGCTTCGCCGCTTTCAGGGAACGTAAACGCCACTTCGCGCACGAACGAGCCCTTGCCGAACGTTTTCATTACGACGTCTTCCGCTTTGATTTGGTAAGGTTTATAGTAATTTCTTGCGGGCGCTTTGCAAACGGCAATCTTCACGTCGCCGCCCTTTCCCGTAACGGTAAAGGGAGTGTCTTTTCCGATATACGCCGTTTCTGCCGCGCAGTCGAATACGGTTGCTCTTTTCCCTACGACAAAGGTAAAATCTGCGCCTTTCACTTCGCATTGACCATACAAAATGACTAAAACGAACTCTTTTCCGCATTCGTCAATCGTATAATTTTGCCCGTCCGCGAGCTTCAAAAAGTCAAGTTCCACGTAACAAAGCGGGGAGTTTCTATCCGTAACCACTTTCTCATAACCGTATTTTTCTACGTAAGATTTCTTCAAGTTCATATTACATATTCTCCAAAATCATTTCTTCAACCGTAATTACGCGGTAGCCCTCGGGACAGGTTGCTTTGAGCGCAACGTATTCCGCAGGGTTTTCCGTTACGACCGTTTTGCAATCCATATTGCTTGCGTTAAACCATCTGTCTTTGGCTACTTGCGCGATAACGTCGGGCATATACTCCGCCATAATAAGTTGTCCTGCAAGGTTTGCTTCCTTACCGATAAGGAGCATATCCTTTACAGTACCCACTTTTTCAATGAGTTTTCTGCCCGTTTGACTATCGTCAAGCTCTCTTGCATAAGCGTAGTTATCCTGCAACGAGTACTCGTTTGCCGATTTCTTCACGGTAAGTTTACCGCTTTCAAGCAACGAAAGTACGTATTCGTTAAAGCTTACGAGATTTGCTTTGATTTCAATTCCCCATTCCTTATATTCGTGGAGCATCAATTTCAAATCCACGGGGTCGTAAACGATAACCGTCTTATACGCGTTCAATCTTTCCGCGCAAGCCTTAGCCGCCGCTTGCGTTTCCGCTGTTTTACCCGTCAAGAACCAAAGTGCCGCGCCGCTGTCTTGGTTTTTATCCAAAGATACGTTCACCCCCGCCTTGTTCAAAAGCGTAACCGCGTTTTTCACACATTCGGGCGCTTTGTAAAGCGCGTCTTGTCCTACGAACAATGCCGTTTCGCTATTCGAATTGTAAAGCTCGTCAAGGCACTTGCAAGCTTCTGCACCGAATACGTTACCGCTTTGTGCGTATTTTTCTAAAAGATTTACGATATACGCAGGCGTTTCGCCGTTCAAAACGATTTCCGTTTTTACCTCTTGCACGAACACTTTCGGGTCGAATCCCGTCATACAGTTATTCGTACAAGCGCCGCAAAGACTGCATTCGTATACGTTATCCGCAATTTCTTTCAATTCGGTAGCACCGCGAACGACGAGCGATACGCCGAGAGCTCTCGCTCTTGCCGTGTTTCTTTCTTGTCCCGTAGCGTTACCAATCGGGCAAATATGTCTACACATCCAACAAAATCTGCAATTATCTACGATATTTTTTGCTTTTTCCGTCATATTCATTTCTTTGCCCTCCTATTACAAGCCTAACTTAAACGGATTCATAATGCCGTTCGGGTCAAGCGATTTTTTGATACCCTCAAATACTTGCATTGCAGGGCCGTACTGTTCTTTCATCATTCTGCCAAGCTTAAAGCCTACGCCGTGGTGGTCGTTGACAACACCGCCGTTTTCAAGCGCCGTTCTGATTCCGAGCGTCCAAATCTCGTTATGTAAACGCATTGCTTCCACGGGGTCTTGGGGAACGTGTTCGCCGTCGATGATGAATCTATCGTACATCATACAACCCCATTCGTACCAATGCGAGAAGTGTGCGATAAACTTCGCGAACGGATATTTCGTTTCAATCGCGTTTTTCATCGCCCAATAAATCTTTTCAATTTTATCGTAAGGCGCAATCGTGTCCATCGTACCGAACATTTGCGGAATATCCATCATATGCCCAGGATAGAAGAACGTAATCTTTTCTTTCCACCACTTTTCGCCGTATTCGCTGCCCAAGTCTTCCGCGCCGTATTTTGCGAAGATGTCAAGAAGTATCTTTTCTTCCACGTCTACGAGTTCTTTTACGCCCTCGTATGCAATATTCATAAACGCACCTTTCTTGGCTACGCCGACGATTTTCTTAATCAAGCTTGCCGTTTCCGCCTCATCGTAAAGACGCATAACGGAGGGCTTGAACTTTTGGAGCACCTCTTTGCTCGCCTTGAACGCCGACGTCATATCCTTGAACAAGAAACCTCTAAATCTTCTAACTTCCGGTTGTTCGTAGATACGGATTTGCGCTTTCGTGATAACACCGAGCGTACCCTCGCTACCGATAAAGATTTGGTTCAAATCGGGTCCTGCCGCGTGCTTAGGCGTAGCCGACGTGTTGATAATGTCGCCGTTGGGAAGTACGACTTCCATTTGAAGTACCATATCGTCGATTTTACCATATTTATTAGAAACGACGCCGATACCGCGATGTGCCAAGAAACCACCGACCGTCGAACAGGTCAACGACG
>JAZRBK010000338.1:0-1537 GCA_045635025.1 Candidatus Scatosoma sp. | reverse complement strand
ACGCAACGCCTTTTCGGAGAGATATTGTAGAAGAGCTCGCAAATTCTTGCGCGAAAAAAGGTATGAAATTCGGGCTTTACTACTCGCAGGCGCATGATTGGAGGGAAAGAAACGCCGGAGGTTGGGGGGAAGAATGCGGCTTAAACGTAGAAGGAATGCCTTGGGGAAACGTTTGGGATTTTCCGAATCATGACGGGAAAGATTATGCAGAAGTATTCGAAAGAAAGATAAAGCCACAGGTAAAAGAAATTTTAACAAATTATGGGGATTTATGTTTGATTTGGTTTGATACACCACATACAATCAATGCGTCGCAGTCGAAAGAATTGTACGATATGGTAAAAAAATATCAACCAAACTGTTTATTAAATTCTCGTATAGGTGCGCCTGGGGTTAAATACGATTACGTTAGCTGGGGGGATAATGAAATTCCTGAAGAATATCAAGACGGGAGCTTGTTGTTTGAAACGCCTGCCACGTTGAATGATACTTGGGGATATAAGGCATACGATCAAAATTGGAAGAGCGCAGAGGAAATCATTCGAATTAAAAATCACTTAAACGATAGAAATATAAACTATCTTTTGAACGTGGGACCTGACTATCTTGGGCGAATCCCCGCGCCGAGCGTTGATATTTTAAGAGAAGTTGGCAAACAGAGAAAATAATATTTTAATAATATGAAATAGGGATTGGGAAATGGATAAAAAGATTATTACCGTATCAATTATCGGCGTAGGATTAAGCGGTGGCGAGTCTTACGGAAGGTATTTTTATCAAGCTGCGGATAAATATAAAATCACGGATATATGTGATATAGATGCTGCGAAATTGGAAAAGTACGGGAACGCCTTTCAAATAGCTAATGAGCATAGATTTTCTTCGGATGATGTTTTTTTCGAAGAAAAGCGAAGTGATTTACTTGTTATTGCAACAATGGAACAAACGCATATCCGTATTGCACGGAAAGCGTTATCGTTAGGATATGACTTGATGTTGGAACAGCCTGTTTCGGACGACCCTGACGAATTACGGGCGCTGGTTGCCGAAGCTCGTCGTTTTGGGCGAAAGATTATGGTATGTCACGTGTTGAGATATTCTTCAATGGTCTGCAAGCTCAAGGAAATTTTATCACAAGGCGAGATTGGGGATATTATATCTATGGACGCAACGGAAAACGTTGTTTTTTGGCATGCGGCGCACAGCTACGTAAGGGGTAATTGGCGAAAGAGTGAAACAACGGCGTCTATGATTTTAACGAAATGCGGTCACGACCTTGATTTATTGCAGTATTTTGCTGGAAGTAAATGTAAAGCAGTTTCGTCCATGGGCAGTTTGGCATATTTTAGACCAGAAAAAGCACCGCGCGGAGCAGCGGAGAAATGTATAGATTGTTCATTGATAGATAGTTGTCCGTATAGCGCAAAAAAAATCTATATTGAACAATGGAAAATGTGGGGAAAACCTGCAAATGAAAAATTGATGGGCGTGTTAACGAATAAGCTACCGCTAACAGAAGAAGTACTGTTAAAAGCGT
>JAZRBK010000337.1:0-15363 GCA_045635025.1 Candidatus Scatosoma sp. | reverse complement strand
CATAAAAGTTTTTTCATTAACATTCCACTCGGTAGGTTCATATTTGCTATTAAGCAAAAATTCCTTTTGACATTCTAATAGGGCATTTTCTCTACCCATTATTTCACCTCCTTTCAAGAGACATTCATAACGAATGTCTTTTTTAATTTTCTCTTAAATCGTTTCAAATAATTGACAATTATGTTGATTTATGTTATAATGTCCACGCTACAAAGTTTAATAATTCCCTTAATGGACATACTATCGGTAAAAGCGTATGTCTAGGTTTTTTATCTAAAAATTCCATTGAGGGTAAAAACTTTGTAGCAGAAGTCTAGGCTACGTTTTTTCAGTGCGTAGCTTCGGCTATGCACTTTTTATTTTTACAAGGAGAACCCCTTATGAGAAAATTTGTAGCACCTCGTATCCTCACAACCTTGTTGATTATTGCAACAGTCTTCGCAATATCCTCTTGTCGTAACAACCCCGACACCTGCACACATGATTGGGGGGCACCAACATGTCTTGAACCCGCACAATGTTATAAATGTGATACATATAAAGCTGATGGCATACTTGGAAATCACAATTATAGCGCAGCTACCTGTAGAGAACCAGCAAAATGCATATATTGTAATCAATACAAAGACGACAAATTGGGAATCCACGAGTTCTCTTCAGAGACTGGTTATTGTTATTATTGCGGTATATCAAGAGATAATTCAAACAATACCTGCGTAAATGGTCATACGGAAGAAAAATGGATTATAACTAAAAATCCAACTTTAATCAGTAATGGCATAGAAGAATTGAAATGCGGCGTATGCAACAAGTCGCTCGATAGCCGAACTGTACAAAAGAAGCTGCCTCAAGTAGAAAGCGACCACTTTAATTTCACCGACAAAGAATTTATAGAATGGTTTAATAATAAAGATGGTTCGTATATCATAAGCAATACAGAACTTGGCGAATATGGTAACGATAGCCCCTTTACTTCATATAAAATCACATTTTCAGACGGTAAGACTGGAACTATTATGTTAAGTCATGGAGAGGTTGACAACATAATTGATAAAGATGGTTACATAACGGGTATATATGTAGAGGGCGATACATCTTACGCTGCTGCTACAGTAGTATGGATTGGAAAAGAAATAAATTCCAAGTTTGATATAGATGATGCTATAAACAATCTATTATCAGATAAATCATATATTTCAGCTCAAATGTATTGTAATTACATTGATTTTTCTGATGGTACCGCTATTGCATATTTGGAACCTTATCAATAATGCTTTATACTAATTGACAGAAAATTCAAAATATGTTATAATACCGCTTGCCATAATATTATTTTCCTTTTGTTGTCTATTATTTGAAGGTATTTGTCAATTACTTGAAGGTATTACACCATTAGGAGGTGAGCGGTATGACTAAAACTAAAACAGTCAAGGTTACGGTCAAAATCCGTATCCGTCGCAAATAATATGTGACCCTAAGAGAGTGCCCACACGCACTCTCTTTTGTATTAGTGCTGAATTTTAGAATATTTATATTTCGAATTTTTCTGTCAATAGTTGTCAGTGTGATTAACTACTTGAGAAATTAGTTAAAATCTACTTTACGAATTGAAGAATCGGGAAGAAAACCCTTGCAAAAACGCGGCGGGTGTGGTATACTGAACGTATGAATAAGACGGACAAACAAACGGCGTTAGCCATTTTGGCAAACGTTTATAAGGACGCGAAACCCGCGCTGAAATATACTACCGCTTACGAACTGCTCGTCGCGGTCATTTTATCGGCACAATGCACGGACGAACGCGTGAATAAGGTTACGGAGGTGCTTTTTGAAGAGCACAATACCCCGCAAACAATGCTTTCCCTGTCCCAAAAGGAATTGGAACGTTATATCTTTTCCTGCGGTTTTTACCGTATGAAGGCGGAGCATATTCTCTCCGCTTCGCACGATATTTTGGATAGATTTCAAGGCGAAGTTCCCGATACTATCGAAGAGTTGATGTCGCTTGCGGGCGTGGGGAAAAAGACAGCGAACGTCGTCTATTCCGTAGCCTTTCACGGCGACGCGATAGCCGTAGATACCCACGTGTTCCGCGTGAGTAACCGTTTGGGACTTGCGAAAGGAAAAACGCCCTTAGAGGTGGAGGCGGGCTTGCAAAAGGCAATTCCTAAAAACGATTGGTCTAAGGCACACCATTGGCTTATATGGCACGGCAGAAAGATTTGCCATTCCCGCTCGCCTGAGTGTGAAAATTGCCCGTTGAACGGCATTTGTGATTTTTATAAGGCGATTTATAAAAAACATCGCTAAGAGTGCGGTTGAAATTGATAAAAAATAAAACGGTTGTAAAACAGGTATAAAATCTCCCGATTTTTCTAATACTTAGGAAAAACGGGGGATTTTTTATGCAACGGAAAACGGGAAATACGCAAAACGGACGGTTCTTGTCAAGGCTCATAGAATTAGAGGATTTGGCGGAAAAAAAGGCGAAAATCTATTCTCGGCTCTTGACGGACGTAGCGCTCGCAAAAGAAATGGAAAGCTTGGCGCTTCGCCACGAAAAGCGCAAGGAACGGATAGTAAAACTCATCTGTAAAGAGGACAAAAAACGCCTCAAAGAGGGTGGCAGGTACGAGACGAACGGGGAGGACGGCGAATAATGAAATTGGAAAAACGGGAAATTACGCTCAACGAATACGATAGCTTAAAAGATACTTTTTATATGGAAAAATTGCTCCTGTCAGAATACGTGAACGGCGTAGCGGGCGCGCGCAGAAAGGAAGTGCGCGGAGAGCTCACCGCGCTTATGCGGGAGATTAGCGAGGATATGTGTCTTTTACGGGATTTGCTTTCCCTTTCAGGCGAGGACGACGATTTTTCTTGCGAAGATTAGGCGGAGCTCGTAAAGCTCGCAAAATATCCGTTATAGAGGTGAATAAGGATAAAAAATAAGGATAAGTATAGTAAAACAGTTAGAAAGTAGCAAAAGGACGGCAATTTGGAAAGAAAAGCCGTCTTTTTTGCTAGCGCTATCCGTGTAAATATAGATAAAAGCATTGACAAGAGGGATAAGATTATGATATAATAACGACAGATTCACTAGGGAGGATTTTTTATGGCAAAGAAGAAAAGAAAGGGCTTTTTGAAGGGCTTTTTCGGAGAATTTAAGACGTTTATCACGCGCGGCAACGTACTCGATATGGCTGTCGGCGTTATCGTTGGCGGTGCGTTTACGGCAATCGTCAACGCGATGAGTAATAACATTTTACGCCCGTTAATCAACTGGCTTTTAGCGGCGATTATCGGCGAGGACGGGCTTAGCGGTGCGATTACAATGCTTTCGCCCGCGTACGATGAAGCAGGCGCGTTGGTGCTTGCGGATTCTATCTATATCGATTGGGGGGCGTTCGTAAGTGCGGTTATCAATTTCTTGTTGATTGCGTTCGTGCTCTTTATGATTGTACGGGTTATGAACCGTATCGCAAAAGCACACGAAGAGGTGCTTGGCGTTATGGAGCTGGGTAAGAAGAAAGCGGTAGCGAAAATCCGCAGAGAACGCAAGATTTCCTATAAAGAAGCGCTTGCGATTTACGAAGAAGAGCTTGCGGCGGCGATAGCGAAAAAAGCGGAAGAAGAGCGTATAGCAGCGGAAAAGGCGGCGGAAGAGAAAGCGCTCGCGGAAGAAAAGGCGATGGCGAACACGCGCCTTTTGGAAGAAATCCGCGATTTGTTAAAAAGCAAATAAGGCAAAGTAGATAAAATCGTTTGACATTTCCAAAGGAAATGGGTATAATGATGACATTAGAAACATAAAGGCGATGAAAAAGCGGGTTTTTTCAAAGTTCTTTTTCAAAGAGAGTGCGGCCGTAGGCTGAAAGCTGCATAAAAAGACGAAACAAGCCCTTTCACTTTGGAGCCGTCCCTTTGAGCCGATTTCAAGTTGGATTTTCGGGGTAGGGGGGAACGCAGAACGCGGCGTAACGGCGCTCAATAAGGTACGGCTAACGCCGTATGAATGCAGGTGGTACAGCGGAAACACATTCGCCCTGCGCGCAAGATAGGCGCGCGGGGTGTTTTTCATTTTGAAAACGTCGATAAGCAAAAGTAAGAAAAAAATAAACGTGAAAACGGAGGCAATATGAAAGAAAAAATCGAAAAATTGCGCGCGGAAATCGAAGCGGCAATGGAAACGACGGAAACGGGCAGGGCGCTTTACGAACTCAAAGTCCGCTTCCAAACGGAACTCAAAGGGATTATGAGCGGTATGAAAGACTTGGCGAAAGAAGAACGCCCCGCTTTCGGTAAAATCGTGAACGAGTTCAAACAAGGTATGGAAGAAAAGTTTGAAGCGCGTGCGGAAACCGTCCGTAAAATGGAAATGGAGCAAAAGTACGCGGCGGAACGCGTAGATATTACGATGCCTGGGAAGAAATACAAGGGCGGTGCTCTGCACCCGATTACGCTTGTGAAAAACGAGCTTATCGATATTTTTGCGGGAATGGGTTTTAAGGTTTTCGAAGGGCCTGAAATCGAAACGGATTATTATAATTTCACGGCGCTCAACACTCCCAAAGACCACCCTGCAAGAGATATGCAGGACACCTTTTATTTGGCGGAGAACCTGCTTCTTCGGACGCAAACGTCGGCGGGGCAAATCCGCGTAATGGAAAAGAACGCGCCCCCGATTAAGATTTTGTCGCCGGGTAGAGTATTCCGTTCGGACGACGATGCTACCCATTCGCCGATGTTCCATCAAATGGAAGGGCTCGTCGTGGATAAGGGAATTACCCTTTGCGACTTACAAGGTATGCTTGCGGAGTTCGCAAAGAAGATGTTCACGTCTTCGACGAAAGTGCGCTTGCGCCCGTCCTATTTCCCGTTCACAGAACCGAGCGTAGAAGTCGATTTAAGCTGTTCGGAATGCGGCGGAAAGGGCTGCCGTTTGTGTAAGGGAACGGGTTGGATAGAAGTGCTCGGCGCGGGTATGGTTAATCGGCACGTACTTGAAAATTGCGGCGTAGACCCCGACGAATACACGGGTTTTGCGTTCGGTATGGGTATCGAACGTATCGCTATGCTCAAATACGGCATTAACAATATCAAGACGTTATTTGAAAACGACGTTCGTTTCTTGGAACAGTTCGAAGATTGATTTGAGAATGGGTTCAAGGGAATAAAGAGTAAGAGGTAAGAAGTAAGGAGTAAGGAGAAAACGTTATGAAAGCACCTTTCAGTTGGTTAAAAGATTACGTAGATATAGACGTTAGCGCACAGGAACTTGCGGATAAGCTGTTCTCTTGCGGTTTTGAGGTAGAAGAACTTATTTATTTGGGTGAAAAAATCAACCGCGTAGTCGTGGGGGAAGTAAAATCGCTTACGCCCCACCCCGATAGCGACCATATGCAGGTTTGTATTGTCGATTGCGGTGAAGCGTACGGCAGAGATTTACAAATCGTTACGGGCGCGCCGAACGTATACGTGGGGATGAGAACGCCTTGCGCGCTCGATAATTCCACCGTCGTAGAGAGCAATCCCGCGATGCTCGAAAAGAACCCCGACGGAATTAAGAAAATTAAAAAAGGCAAACTTCGCGGTGTGGAGTCGTTTGGTATGCTTTGTTCGGGCGAGGAGCTGGGTATCAACGATGATTATTTCGAAGGCGCGGAGGTTAACGGTCTGCTCGATTTAGGCAAAGACGCGCCTATCGGAGAAGACGTTAAAAAACTCGTTGGGTTGGACGATTGGATTTTTGACATTTCCGTTACGGCGAACCGCCCCGACTGCCAATGTATTTTAGGGATAGCCCGCGAGGTGGCGGCGGTGCTTAAAAAACCGTTCAAAGCTCCCGATTTTTCCTATACCGAACATGAAACGAACGCAAAAGAGGTAGAAGTGGAAGTGCTTGCACCCGAACTTTGTCCGCGTTACGTAGGACATTACGTAGAGGGGGTAAAGGGCGGGAAATCTCCCGCTTGGCTTAGAAAACGCCTTGCACTTTCGGGTATCCGTGCGATTTCTCCGATTGTCGATATCACCAATTTCGTCCTTTTGGAAATGGGGCAACCGATGCACGCGTTCGATGCGGACGAGCTTAGCGGAAGCAAAATCGTCGTGCGCAGAGCGAATGCGGGCGAAAAAATCGTTACCCTCGACGAAAAAGAGTTTACGCTTGGGCAAGAAAATCTCGTCATTTGCGACGGTGAAAAACCCGTTGCGCTTGCGGGAATTATGGGTGGCCTGCACAGCGGAATTAAAGACGGTACGAAAAACGTGTTCTTTGAATCGGCGAAGTTTGCGCGCGATAACGTGCGGAAAACTTCCCGTGCACTCGGGCAATCGTCCGATTCCTCTTCTCGCTTTGAAAAGGGCGTGGACGCATATACCAACGCGCTTGGAATGGCACGTGCGCTCCACCTTATCGAAGAACTTGATTGCGGCAAAGTAACCGCTATGCGTAAAGACGTATGCGCGGCAGACCTTACGCCCCGCACGATGACGGCGAGCGTTTCCAAAATTAACGCGTTGCTCGGTATACAAGTCCCCAACGAAGAGATTTTGGGGATTTTAGGTCGCTTGAACTTCAAACCTGCGATTGACGGTGATACGCTCACGGTGGAAATCCCCGGCTATCGCGACGACGTGGACGGAGCGCCCGACCTTGCGGAAGAAATTATCCGTATATACGGTTACGAACATATCACGGCGACGTTCTTGGAAAAGGCGAGCGTAACGGGCGGTGGGCTTAGCGACGAACAAAAACGGGAACTGCACGTGAAGAGAGCACTTTGTACGCAAGGATTTATGGAAGCGTATAACTATTCGTTCTATTCCCCGAAGGATTTGGATTTAATGAAGCTTGACGAAAACGCAGATGAAAGAAACGCCGTGAAAATCCTCAACCCTATCAGCGAGGAATTATCGATTATGCGTACGTTCCTTGCTCCGTCAATGCTTATGAACGCCGTACGGAATATCCGCCGCGGCAATGACGAGGGCAGAGAGTTCGAACTCGCGAACGTCTATATTCCCAAAGACACGCTTGCGGGCGAGCAACCCCTCGAAAAGAAACACCTCGTTCTCGGTATTTGGGGCGGAAAGAAAGATTTCTTCGATATGAAAGGTGCGGTGGAGAGACTCGCGGAAGTATTCCATTTGAGCTTTGCTTATGAAAGAGCGGAAAAGAGTTATCTTCACCCTGGCGTTTCCGCGAACGTGCTTTGCGGCGAAAAGGTGGTGGGCGTTATCGGTGAACTCGACCCTGCTATCGCTCTTTCGCTCGGACTTGATAAAAAAGTATATCTTGGCGAGCTGGATTTGTCAGAGCTTGATATGCAAATGGACGATAACGTGCGCTATACCAATTTACCTAAGTTCCCCGCGGTTAAGCGCGATTTGGCTCTTGTCGTGGACGAGAAACTCACTTGCAAAGAAATTGAGGACGTATTGTTACATTCTTGTAAATACGTTACGGCGGCAAAGCTTTTCGACGTCTATCGCGGCGGACAACTGCCCGCGGGCAAAAAGAGTATGGCGTTCACGTTGACCTTTACGCCCGATGCGAGCGCGGAAAAGGCGTTTACGCCCGAAAATCTCGACGGGTTCGTCAAAAAGATTTTAGGGAATCTGCAATATAAGCTCGGCGTAGAATTGCGCTAAGTATTAACAGTATCTCAACGCAAGGGGCGAAGAACCGTTTGCGCGCTATCCATAAAAACAGGAGCAATCTTTCGTGAAAAGAACGGGCAAGATTACAAAATACGGTTTTTTCAACGTCGATAAGCCGAGCGGGCTTACGTCGGGAACAGTCGTGAATAAATGCAAATGGTTATCGGGCGTACCAAGCGGACATATGGGCACGCTCGACCCTTTGGCGAGCGGCGTCTTACCCGTCGGCGTGGGAAACGCTACCCGTTTGTTTGATTATTTTTTGGAAAAAGAGAAAGAATATATCGCAGAGTTTACGTTTGGCGTAACTTCCGATACGCTCGATAGTACGGGTGAACTCGTACACGGTGGCTTGATTCCGAGCGAAACGGAGCTAAAAGCGGTAGCGAAAACCTTTCAAGGCGAGATAGAACAAATCCCGCCTAAGTATAGTGCGAAAAACGTGAACGGCCGCAGAGGTTACGAGCTTGCCCGTGCGGGGGTGGACTTTGAACTGCCCGCCAAGCGCGTAACGATTTACGGGATAGAACTGCTCGGCAGGGCGGAGGGAAAGGCGGATACGTTCCGTTTCAAAATCAACTGCGGGGGCGGCACGTATATCCGTTCGATAGCCCGCGATATGGCGGCGGCGCTCGGTACGCAGGCGGTTATGAGCGCGCTCAGACGCACGCAAAGCGGCGTATTTACCCTGCAAACGGCAATTCCGTTTTCCGTGCTCGAAAACGACCCCGCAATCGAGGAGCTTGAAAGATATTTAATTCCGACGGAAAGTGTACTGCCTTTTGAACCGCTAACGCTAACGGACAAACAAGCGGAACGTATTTTTCACGGGCTCGCGGTGGAAAGCGGGCAGGCAGACGGACTTTATAAACTTTATCAAGACGATGCTTTTTACGGCATAGCCGAGGTGAAAAACGGCTTGGCAAAGGCAAAGACGAAATTATGCTAACAATAAAATGGCTTACGGAACAAGAAAATAAACGGGAAACCTCTTTTGGATGCGTGTTGGTGCTCGGCGGGTTCGACGGATTGCATTGCGGACACCAAAAGCTTTTAGCGCGTGCGAAAGCGTATGGCTTGCCCGTGGGGATTATGACTATTCTCGGCGGTAAGGACGGTTCGAGCCTGTTTACGGAAACGGAACGCGAGTTCGTTTTTAAGGAATCGGGCGCAGATTTTACGTTCGTTTCCCGTTTTGAAGAAATTAAAGATATGTCGCCCGAGGCGTTTGCAAATCTGCTTACGGGGAACTTTGACGTAAAGGCGTTTGTTTGCGGGAACGATTTCCGATTCGGCTATCAAGCCTTGGGAACGCCCGAAACGCTCAAACGGGCTACCCGTGTACGCGTTGACGTGGAAGAACTGTTGACGTTCAACGGGGAAAAAGTGAGCACTTCTCAAATTAAAACCTGTCTTAAAAACGGCGAGGTAGAAAAGGCGAACGCGCTTTTGCAAGGCAGATTTTTCCTGCTTGGCGAAGTGATAAAGGATAGACAGGTGGGCAGAACGCTCGGTTTTCCGACGGCGAATATTCCGTACCCGCAAGAGAAGTTTTCCTTGAAAAGCGGCGTATACGAAACGCGGATTACGGTAGAGGAAAAAGAGGGGAAAACCTATCGCGGCATTACCAATTACGGCGCGCGTCCGACGTTCGACGATGAGAACGTGCTCACGGAAACGTATTTGGACGGATTTTCGGGAGATTTGTACGGAAAGACGTTACGCGTGGAGTTCGTGCGTTACTTGCGGGGAATTACCCGTTTTTCAAGTGCGGAAGCCTTAAAAGAACAGTTGAAAACGGATATACGGAGGGTGAGAGAAAATGATTAAGTTCGGACCGAGCGGAAATTGCGAGAGTTTTTACGCGGAGGGGAACGCGCATACCGAACAGGCGGCGGCGTTCGTGAAAGCACGGGGGCTTGATTGTTTCGAGTATTCGTTTGGGCGCGGCGTAAGAATGACGGAGGCAAAAGCGATTTCCATAGGCGAAGCGTTTGCAAAAGAGAACGTGGGGATTTCCGTGCACGCGCCTTATTTTATCAATTTCGCCAACCCCGACGACGAGATGGCGGCAAAATCGTACGGTTACGTATTAGACAGCGCGAAAATGGTAAAATTGATGGGTGGAAAACGGATAGTTTTTCATCCTGCGGCACAGGGGAAAGCCACGCGGGAAGAGGCGGTTGCTTTGACGGTGGAACGGCTTAAAATCTTGCGGGATTATATTTATTTGAACGATATGCAAGATTTGATTTTCTGTCCCGAAACGATGGGCAAGACGGCGCAAATCGGCACGGTGGAAGAGATTACGCGTTTTTGCGAAATCGACCCTATCTACACGCCCTGTATCGACTTTGGACATATCAACGCGCGAGAACAAGGCTCGCTCAAAACCATGGAGGATTATCAAACCCGCTTGGAGTATATGATAGAGCGCTTGGGCTTTGAGCGTATGAAGCATTTCCACGCGCACTTTTCCAAGATACAGTATTCGCAAAAGGGGGAGGTAAAGCACCTTACGTTCGCGGACGAGATTTACGGGCCCGATTTCGAACCGCTCGCCGTTGCGCTGAAAAATCTTAACTTAGAGCCGTATATCGTGAGCGAATCGGACGGTATGCAAGCGGAAGAAGCGGCGATTATGCGGGATATTTACCGAAAAATATAATTTTTCTGTCCCGTATACTTGACGAATGAGAAAATATTTGGTAAAATAGTGTAAAGAGGATGCGGTATGTTGCAAACGAACGGAAAAAAAGTGTTTGAAACGTCGGATTGCGAGGCGGTTTACGTTTCACGGGAATATCTTTTGCGGTATCTTACGGGAATCGAAGCGGAAAACGGTTGTGCCATCGTCGATAAGACGGGCACGACGCTGTATACCGATATGCGGTATATGGAGGCGGCGGAGAAACTGTTGCAAGGCAGCGACGTAACACCCGTTTTGTATAAAAAGAGCGAAGTTTTACAGCGTTTGGCAGGTTATGAACGCGTAGGGATTTCCTTCAATCAAACGTCGTATTCGGAATATCTCACCTTGCAAGAAGCAGGGGTAAAACTGAAAAATATCGACGAACAACTTTCCGTAGCGATGACCGTGAAAAACGAGTGGGAGCTTGCACAAATCCAAAAGGCTTGCGAGATTGCCGAGGAAGCGTTTTTGCAACTTTTGCCCACGATAAAAGAGGGAATGACGGAGTCGGAAGTAGCGGCTACGCTCGAATATAAAATGCGCAATCTCGGTGCACAGGGCACGTCGTTTGCTACCATCGTAGCATTCGGGGCGCACGCAGCAGTTCCCCACGACGAAACGGGGAACACAAAGCTTTGCTTTGGGGATGAGATTTTAATTGATTTCGGTTGCAAAGTGAACGGTTACTGTTCGGATATAACGCGTACTTTCCTTTTGGGCGACGACGGAAAACACGAGGAGTTCAAAAAAGCTTACGCGGCGGTTTTAAGAGCGCACGAGCTCGTGCAAGAACAGGCGAAAAGCGGTATGACAGGCGGCGAGGTGGATGCGATAGCGCGCGAGTATTTGACGGAACAAGGTTACGGCGAGTTATTTACCCATTCGCTCGGACACGGAATAGGATTAAATATCCACGAATACCCGTCGATAAGACCCAAGAGCGAGGTAATCTTGCAAGACGGAATGGTTTTTTCGGACGAACCGGGCGCATACGTAGCGGGCAAGTACGGAATCCGTATTGAAGATACGGTATGTTTACAAAACGGTAGCGTGAAGAGTTTTATGTCGAAAACGGACAAGAAACTCGTCATTATATAAAAAAGAAAAAAATTGAAAGATAGGAGAAAACAGTATGGCACAGATTTTAGCAGGCGATATTCGTAAGGGCGTAACCTTTGAGTACAAGAGCGGCGTTTACACGGTAACGGAGTTCCAACACGTAAAACCGGGTAAAGGTGCGGCGTTCGTAAGAGCGACGTTAAAGAACGTAGTAACGGGACAAGTTCTTTCCAATGAAACATTCAACCCTACGGCGAAACTCGAATCGGCGCAAGTAGAAACGAAGAAGATGACGTATTCGTACTACGACGGGGAGTTCTACGTATTTATGGACGAGGAATACAACCAAGAGATGTTGACGTTCGACCAAGTGGAAGAAGCGCTCAAATACATCAAGGAAAACGATATGGTAACGGTGAAGTTCCTTTACGGCAAGGCGTTCTCGGTAGAACCTGAAAACTTTGTAGAACTCAAAGTTATCGAAGCGGAACCGGGCGTAAAAGGCAATACGGCGACGAACGTTATGAAGAACGCGAAAGTAGAAACGGGTGCTACGATTCAAGTGCCTATGTTCGTAGAAGAGGGCGAAACGATTCGTATCGACACGAGAACGGGCGAATATATGAGCCGCGTTTAATCGCAAGCAAACAAACGGAAGCGAATGCAGGATTTTCGTCCTGCATTTTCTCGTATATGCGCTAACGCGAAACTCCGCGAGCGCGGAAAACGGGCGAAAAACGGAGACGTTACTATGAAAGCAGTCGTACAAAGAGTAAAAGAAACGGTGTTGAGGGTTGACGGGGAAATCATTTCAAAAATCCCGTTTGGACTTACCGTTTTCTTAGGAGTAAGGAGCGGAGACACGCAGGCGCAGGCGGATTGGCTAATGAAAAAAGTTGCCAATTTACGCATATTCGAGGACGAAAACGGGAAAATGAACCTGTCCGTTTTAGACGTGGGCGGGGAAGTTTTGCTCGTTTCGCAGTTTACGCTTTACGGGGACGCTTCACACGGAAATCGACCGAGTTTCACGCTCGCCGAACGCCCCGAAAAAGCCGAGCTGTTGTATGAGTACGCGGTTGACGCGCTTAAAAAGCAGGGCGTTACGGTGAAAAAAGGCGTCTTTGGCGCGGATATGCAAATCTTGCAAAACAACGACGGACCCGTTACGATTTTGTTGGAAAACGAAGCGGAATCCCTTTGAAATAAAGGAAGTCTACTGTAAGTAGAGTCGTTTTCTATTCAGGGTAGAGGGGCCTTCGCGACGGGTAGAGGGTTGCAAAGGGTAAGTAGAGGATTTTTTTAAGGGAGTAGGTTGTCTTTTGGGGCAAGTTGGGGTAAACTATAATCGTATCCGCGCACACTGAAAAAGCGGCGCGGAAATCCAATGCTCGAAAGGACGAAAGACGATTATGAAAAAGAAAGAAACGACAAACAAACAACCTATTCCCGTGTTTTTTGCGGCGGACGAAAATTATATGCCGTATCTTGGGGTAACGCTTACTTCGCTCAAAGCGCACAAAAGCGAAGAAAAGTGTTACGAAATCTACGTACTCTACACGGGCGCGCTTAGCGAAAACAGCGCGAAAATCAAGGGAATGGAAGAGGAAAACTTCTCTATTACGTTCGTGGATATTACGCGGAAAATCGAGGAGATTACGCACTTGATACGTTGCCGCGACTATTATACGAGCGCGATTTATTACCGCTTGTTTATCCCCGAACTTTTCCCGCAGTACGATAAAGCGGTGTATCTTGATTGCGATACGGTACTTTTAGAGGACGTAGCCGCTCTTTACGAAACGGAACTTGGCGAAAACCTCATTGCCGCCGTTCCCGACCAAGCGGTAGCCGCCGTCCTGCCTTTCCGCGAGTATACGCAATACGCGCTTGGGATTTCCTTTGAAAAATACTTCAATTCAGGCGTGATTTTGATGAATCTTGAAAAGATGCGCGCGCTCCGTTTTTACGAAGCGTTTTCCAAGATTTTAAGCAGTTACGAGTTCATCGTTGCGCCCGACCAAGACTGTCTGAATTTGATTTGTAAAGGCAACGTGCGGTATTTAGACGCGGGTTGGAACGCTATGCCGACGGGAGGTAAACTTCCGCAAAAACGGCTCAAACTCGTGCATTACAATCTCTCGCTCAAACCTTGGCATTACGATAACGTTTTGTACGGGGAATATTTTTGGGATTTCGCAAAAGAAAGCGGTTTTTACGGGCAAATTAAAGCAAAGCGCGCGGCGTTTACGAAAGAGCAAGCACAGGTGGACGAACGCAACGCAGAACGCTTAATTGCGCTCGCCCAAGCGGAAGCGGATAGCCCTTGCAACTATTTAAGGACGTGTACTGAAAAAGGGCAAGAAAGAGCAAACGAGGGGGGCAGGTATGGATTTATCGAAAGTTTCACCCGAACGCCAAGCGGTATTAAAGCGGATTGACGAATACGAAAAAGCGGGACGTTTCGACGTGCCCGTAGAGGACGACCCTCCTGCAAAAGAGCTGTTGCCAAGCGAAGTGGATTACCTTTGCAAGAAGCTTTCCAGCCGTTTCAAAAGACGGCTCGCCAATCGGCTTGGGGATAAATACTTTCTTGGACTGATTAAAAAGGGTGCGCTCGTCATCGATGGGATAACGGGCGAGGAAAATCTTGGTGCGTTACAAAACGGCGCGATAGTTACCTGCAACCATTTTTCCGTTTGCGACCATTATATTGTGTTCCATTGTTTGCGGAAATATCTGCCGAAAAAATATTTATACAAAGTCATTCGCGAGGGGAATTACACGGGTTTTTCGGGGTTGTACGGGCTTTTATTCCGTCATTGCAACACCCTGCCCTTATCTTCCAACCGCCGCACGATGATTTCCTTTACCTCCGCCGTTAACGAACTGTTAAAGCGGGGAGAAAGCATTCTCGTCTATCCCGAACAAGAGATGTGGTGGAATTATAAAAATCCCCGTCCGTTTAAGGTGGGCGCGTTCAAACTTGCTTACCGAGCGGGTGTTCCCGTGTTGCCTACGCTCGTAACGATGGAGGACGAAGTAGAGGACGGCAAGGAACGTTTGGACGAGAACGGTTATCCCGTGCAACGGCATACCTTACACGTGTTAAAAGCGGTTTATCCCGACCAATCGCTCGGGGAAAAGGCGGGCGCGGAAAAAATGCGGGACGAAGCGTTTGCGCTCTGCAAACAGAAATACGAAGAGGTGTATGCAAAACCGCTCGTATACGGTACGGAATCGATAGCGGAATCGGCAAACAAAAGCACTATACAAGCGGAAATAAACGCTTGAATAAAACTGAAATTAAAACGGAAACGAAAGAGGAAGGATAAATAGCGAAAAATGTGGTATATCGTCATCGTGCTCGGTTGGATACTGTTAATTTCGGGAAGCGTAACCCTTGCGACAGGCGGGTTTTTTTTGGCTATACTCGGGTATACGGCGCTCGCGGTGGTAATCGTCGTCGTAATAGACGGTATCGTAGCGGGTACGGCGCGCGCGTTGCCTGAAAAATGCGCGGACAGACGGAAGAGGATTTTCCACGTTTCCAAAAAAGAGAAACGCTTTTACGAGAAATTGAAAATCCGAAAGTGGAAGGACAAAGTTCCCGAAATCGGGCACTTGACGGGCTTTCGGAAAAATAAGTTGGAAGACCCGAAAAGTTTAGCGTACGTGGATAGATTTTTGCTTGAAGCGTGCTATGGGGAAATCGGGCATTTTTTCAGCGCGATTTTGGGATTTGCAACGCTCGGATTTTTCTTTATTACGCCGCTTTGGTGGGTAATCGCTCTACCCGTGTCCGTGATTAACGCGATTATGAACGCTCCGTCCTTTATGATTTTACGCTATAACTCCTATAAGCTCGAAATCCTGCGCACCAATCTTATAAGACACGCCGAACGGGAAAATACGGCGCAAAAACCGCCTGAGCAGGCGTAAAGGAA